>DUUA01000137.1 GCA_012841765.1 Acholeplasmataceae bacterium | reverse complement strand
TTGTTATTATTAATACGGCCAGTAGAACCTGTTGTTACCGTAATGTTATATTCACCATCTGAATCAAATTTCTGAGAATTGACATATGATGAGCCATTATGTTTATAATCTCCAACCCATTTTCCGTCAGTTTGGGGATTTCCAGTTGCATTAGGTATCCAAGTAGCTCCTAAACTTTGTCCATTTGAACTATCTACTTTTTCATAGCGAATTCCAGTATATGTTCCTAAAGTTGTACCAGTTGCAGGATCACTATTTGTTGGTACATAATAAGTAATTAAACCTTTACTATCGTCAATGATAGGATTTCTCAATTTAATTGTTGGATCAGACACCATATACATTTCTAAATCAAATATTGTTGTAGCAATTGCTTTATCTAATTGTTTCATTTCAGTAAAGAATTTATTATAAACAGATACTCCACCTGAATTAATATCAAACTGCCAAGTAGTATTCGCTTCAGGATTTCCATTATTAAAACTAACTGGATTTAGTTTATTTAAATCAATATTATCTGGCATAAACAAACCATTAGAAATTCCTGCGCTAGAACTTAGTGCATAAATACCTGCAGTTGCGCTAATTCCTCCAAAGTCGATTTTCTGTAATAATGTTTGATTAACTTTAGACTTAGGAATAAATTGAATGAAATCCTTAATGTATTGATCAGTTATAAAATTCTGAACATCAGGAACAGTTCTCAAAGGAAAATTAATATTAAATATTCCATTAGGACCATTGTCCAATGTTTTTGATACAATATTATGAAAAGGTTTTAATGATGTATCATTTGGTTTTGTTGTTGCCATATACATAGTAATTTGATTTGCAACAACATTATTATTATCACCTGTAGTTGTTGGATTATTTCCAACAACATCAACAAGTGAATCAAAATTAATTAAATATGAAAAAGCAACTTTAGAAATAGAAAAGTTATTATTAGGGGCAGAAAAGTCCCAATTATTAGTTCTCCCAGTATGAACTTTGCCAATTAAAGCACCAAATGCATATCGCGGTAACCTCTCAGATTGAACGATCATCTGAGTAATATTTGGAGAAACTCCTAAATTTTCACCATTATACGTAAAAGCAGCTGGACTAGCTATTCTTCTAATTTTGCCATAATTTATAGAGTTTGCAATAAATATTTCGTTATCCTTTACATTTCCATATTTTACAAACTTATCAATAAAAACAAATCCATAAATTCCACTTGCTAAATTCTTTCCATATATATTTCCATAATTTAAATTGTTAATACTACTAAGAAGACCTAACGTTAGAATTCCTGATGCTTTATTATGGGTTTCATTACCAACATTCAAGCCATCGCTATCTCTCTTATTATATGAATAAACATCTCCGTAATTTATGGTAAACGCAATCTTAGCAAAATAATGGTAAGTTTCTCCACTGCCTGCATCAGTATTGTTTTCCATTTTATCATTTCTGGTAGCAATACCTGAAGCATTAACCCACCCGTTTCCGGTTGATTCAGTACTCCCATAAGATACAATATTCCCATAGTTTACAGAGTCTCTAATTTGAGCGTATCTGCTTCCCATAAGAAATGTAATTCCTCCAGTTTCAACTTCAAATTCCCAATTTACTCCAGTGCCTAAACTACTTTGAATAGCATTTGAATTATAAATATCTCCAGTATTAGCAACCGAAGTTAACATTCCTTCATTAATTAAAACTATTCCTGCCATTCTTGACTGCCCTTTAATTCTTGCGTCAACATATATTTCTCCATCATTAACCGCATTATGAATAGAACCTTCAACAGGAGTAAAATCAACAGATTTATAATCTATTCCCTTTTCATCATACATATTAGTATTAGCATTTTTATAGCCAATTCCACTCATAAATAGATTAAATATATAAGCTGGATTACTATTATAAAAGGAAAGTCTTCCGCCATTATAAATATTTTTTGCATATCGGTCTTGAGTTACTTCTTCAAAAACGCCATTAATTTTCATTGTTTTTTGAGGATCCATTGAACCTAATAATCCATCTACTGGAACAGTGGAGCTAAACAATAAAGGATTAGGAGCAGAATGAGTAGCATTAATTTTAATAAAGCCTTCATTTCTTAATTCTTCAAAATCAATGTTTTTTCCAACACTGACTCCAGAATACTTAATCCAATTATGATAAATTATATTTGTTGAAAAAACATTTATATTACCAAGATTATATGCTTGAAAAATAGTGCTTTTTTTATTCTGTCCCAAATTAAAAGAACTAATATTATCATATTTACCACTATTATTATAACAATTATTATTTAAAATAATACCTGCATAATGATTAACTAAACTCATGTTTATAGAAACATCAGCATCATTATATAATCCATTATAATTTCCATTAACACCTGCTGTAACTATTACTCCAGCACCTTCTACAAAACCATTGTTTACAATTGTTTCAATATTTTGATCCGTAAACGCTGGATGGGTAATTTTAATTTCTCCTGAATTAGAAATACTATAAAAATTATAATTATCTCCACCTTCAATAACTCCATATCCAGCAATCCTTGATTTCATAATATGTGGAACATATAATTCAACGCTTCCTTCATTATTTACTTTCTGAATATCATTTAATAATCCAGTTTGTTTTCCAATAATTCCCCCAATATAGACACTAAATGAATATGAGAAGTTTTGTGAAGGAGTTACTACTTTATCAGAAGATAAAATATTGCCTTTATTGACTACTTTATTAAGATAATCAATAGAACCAGAACCAATAATCCCACCAAAATAATTATGTAATGCCATATTACTTTGGCTATAAGAATAACCAATAATATCTGCTTTATTAATAGAGTTTTTTATTTTTATATTATCTGAATATCCAATTAATCCACCAATATTACTTAAATCAGCTCTAACATTATATGTATGCCTTCCCCCATCAATGCTTCCATTGAAAGATGAATTCGAAATTAATCCTTGTCCTTCTCCTATAAGACCACCAATATTAACATAGCCTATTTGAGAATCAATAACTAAGATATCGCCATATACATGGACATTTTCTATTACAGCTCCATTAACAATACCTGAAATAAAACCAATAGTCGTTTTGGATTTTAAAACATGGTCAGAAATATTACTAACATCTAATTTTGTATTAACAAAATTTATATTTTTAACAGTTCCAGTAACAATTCCAAACATTCCATAACTAGCATTATTATTTACTAATGATGAATTAACAAATTGCATTTCTATTATCGAATAATAATTTACAGCACCTTCATTTGAGTTCCTAGTATAGAGAATTTCTCCACCAGTATTTATTTCTTTACTTTCAAAAGTGCCAGCAAAAGTAAATGTTGGAGAAATATAAGCGTATTTAGAAACAGAATTAAAATCTATATCGTTTTGAATTACATATTTTTGATTTCTAAAATAAGTAGATATTTTAAACAATTCTGTCATGAAAATTAATTCACTAGCTTTATAAATTAAATAGTTATTAGCACTATCTCTTTTAATTCCTTTTAAAGTTGGATAAATTAAGTTCCTCATTGATTGCGAAGAACCTACATAATAACTATTATTAAAAAACCAATTAGAATCAAAATTTCTGTTAACTTGAAATTCGCTAGTAGTTAGAGGAAGCGAAGAATCGCCTGTTAATATATCTCCAGTATATAAAGTTGAATCATAATAGATATTTTCAATTATCCCTTGATTAGCAGTTAAAACAGGCGAATCTGAAATATTAACAGAAACAGCACTAGTTATAACATTGCTTGTGGAAATATATGCTTCTCTAAATTCTCCTTTGTTAACAGACATTATCCCTGAAACTTTAAATAGGCCATCAACATTCAACCCAGAATCTAAACGATCATCTATCACATAGACATGTTCAACAAGCCCTTCGTTTAAACCAATTAAATATGAGGCATATTCCATTTGTCCCCATTCAATTGGTTGATACATCCAAACATTTTTTATGCCTAAGTTTCTTACAATACCATTTTCACCTACTTTAGAAAACATTGAATAATATCTTAGTGCCTCATTATAAAAATTTACATATTCACTTTGACTTAAAATTTGAGCGAAAAACAGATTTGAAATTTCAAATCCCTGACCATCAAATATTCCAGTAAAAGGAATATCATATCCTATTGGAGCAAAAAATTGTGATCTATTAGCAGCATCATTATAATTTATATCATTACCAAGTACGTAATGTAATCCTAAAAATAAATTTCTTTCAATTCCTTTTGTTAAAAGTGAGAAAGCATATAAATCTTCAGCCGTTTCGATGACATAAATTTTATCATTTGTAGGCATCAATATAATATTAATTTGATAAATAGAACCAACTTTCACAAATTTATATATTTCATTTAATTTTACATATTGTGAATTATAATTAATTTCTTCTACAGGAGTAGGCACTTCTGCTCCATCCCATTTAGAAGAAAGTGAATAATCACTTGTTGCTTTTACACCAACAAAATTTAATATGAATGCGAAAAAAACAACGAAAATTATCATTGCGTAACTTAATATAAATACTTTATTTTTTATTGCTTTTTTCATAATACTTTCCTTTCTTTAATCAAAGAAATTGCTATCTATTAACCATCTTTCACTAAATCTATTTGCTTGAACAATATCAAATAATAAATCTAAATCAACAAAACATTCTTCATAAAATATATCAGTTACTCTTGCATAATACTTAGTTCCTTTAGTGATAACATCGAAACTATAATCTGTGTCTTGTAATAAAATTCCATCATAATATATATAATTCCACTCATCAACTTTATGAGGAAATATTTCATTTGCAGTAATAATAAATGGATTATCTATTGGACCTTCAGCGGTCTTTTCATGATATAAAACTGTTGTAGTACTAAAATCCGCATAATGTCTTACTAACTGCCATTCATCTTGAATTTTCAGTCTAAATCTTGCGGCTATATCAGTTCTTATTTCTAAACTAATTTTTAACTTTTCAATATAATTTATCGCATTTTCATCTGATGCATTTATTTTAATAACGTTATTGACGTTATCATAATAAACACTATTTTGCCCAACTTCAATATTATCAAAAGAGACATTCATTGTAACTTGGAAATCACCACTTAATAATTTAATAGGAACAAACTTGGTTAATTCATACCAGGCAAAAACACCAGATAATAATACTGTTAAACTAACAACAAATAACAAATTAATAATAAATAATCTTTTCATTATTAGCTTCATGAGAAAACACCATCTGCTTGTATAGTTTGAATTAAAACATTGAATAAATAAGTTTCTTCTAAATAATTACTACCTGTATATGAATCATAATCTCCCCAAATTACTATTTGAAAAGCTATTGTTTCTTGCTCTTCAAGAATTAATTCTTGCATTGTATTAATCACATTTAAATTTTCTAAAACAATTAATTGTCTTTGGAGAGTTTCATTTGTTTCACCACCAAGAATATTATTAATATGTAAGTAGTAATCATTAACATACTCGTGGTTTGGGAGAATGTTTTTCCCCTCATTAATAACTATATATATTAAGCTTTGATTATCTAAACTTGTTAAATCAATTTTATTTTTAACTTCTAATGAATTTTCAGAATTCTCAATTTTAAATTTAAAAGTTGTTGCTATTATATTGACACTTTTAGATCTATCTTCAACAATATCTTTAGTAAAATCTATATACGTTAAACTATTATCTTCTGTAAGCTCTCCATTAATAATTAGATCATCATTAGCTTTGACACTAACATCAATAAAGCCGCTATTAACGGTAACCAGAGCTACTCCATTTGTATATGAAATCCATGCATAAACAGTTATAGGAATTAAAGTTAACATAATAATTATCATTATTATTGTTAAGATTAAAGTTCTTTTTTTCACACTGGCACCTCCTTTAAATTTATATTTTAGATAATAAAAGCCAGTTCATCAAAAAGATGTAACTGGCAACCATTTCAGGTACTATTGGTGTGCGTCACTACATTTCTCTAGTTTTGCCAAATATTAATCTTTTCTACCTGATTCTTTTATTTCATTTTCAATTTCTTTTTTTAACAAATGTTTTTGTTCTTCGATTAGTTTCTCTTTTTCTAATTTAAACTTTTCATTTAATTCTTCTTCTTTTTTATCTTTTAAATGTTTAAATACGTTTCTTATTTCTAAAATTAAAACAATAACTAACATTATTATTGCAATTAGAAAGATTAGACTTCTAGAATTTACAATAAATTTCCCAATCCCAAATGCTTTAGTTTGTCCAACAACAATACCTAAAAGATTACTTTCAACTACTCTTGTTGAATCAACTGAAGTAATATTTGGATTATCACCTTTAGTGATAATACCTAAGCTATCTTGGTCAACAGCTCTATGAACTATTTTTAGTCCTAAGTGGTTAATAAAAACTATATTTGGTTGTTCACCGTTATCAAGCATTTCTCTGACTTCTTGATAAGAAATCTCTTCAACAATGATAATTTCTCCAATCAAAATAGTTGGTTCCATTGAATCAGTTTCCACAATCGAATAACTTTTTCCAAAAATTTTAATTAAAGAATTATTTTTAATTGATCTTGTTCCAGAAATAATAAAAACAATTGCTAGTACTAATAATAATCCGCCAAAGATGTATAAAATAAATTTACTTATTTTTTTCATTATCTAGCTAGCTCGATATAAAATTTTTCTATAATAAAGGTTTGATTCATAAAAGCATTAGAATTTCCAGTTGATACTAATAATTCATCCATTCCATAAATATTTTCATCATAATACAAATCAAAATATATTACTGCTCGATCATTTTCATTTCCATTTTTCTTTAGTTCAAAATCTTCAAGTAAAATGTATCGTGATAATTCATTATTATGAAAATGCATAGAAGTCGTATCAGCAGAAGCTTTAATATCATTACCTTCAATTCCACTATTAAGATATCTGATTCCTGTAATTTCATAAAGAAATGCTCTTTGAATTTTATTATATTCTTCATTAAATCCTGTTGAAACTATACCACCAAAAGATAATCTTAAAGTAGTATTAACAGAACTTAAATTTACTATTTTTAAAGCAAAGCTCATTCTATCTGATGGTTTTATATCGGGACTAATAATCTGACTAACTTGTGGATTAATTATCTTTTGAAAGCATTGTTCTTCTCCAGGAGCAGTGCATTCATCACTAATTAATTTAGTTCCACTACCAGCAAAAGCAGAATCTTTGTATAAATAAAATTCTGAATCTGAACTAATATCTGTTGTATTCACTATAAAAGAGCCATTTGCTTTTTTAGATATTGAAATCCAAGCAAAAATAGAACTTGTTAATAAGAAAACAGTAACAACAAATGAAACTATTGAAACAACAATAAGTTGTTTTTGTGTCTTTGTTTTCATTTTACCATCTCCTAATTACTCTTTATTATTAATATTCTCTCTTAAACTTCCATAAGCTTTTTCAATTAATTCCAAAGTTTTAGCCTTTTCTTCTGCAAGTGTTTGTTGCATATGAATTTCTCGACTTTCTTGATCTTTTTTTAATTGCTTAAGTTCCTCGATAAATTTCTCTTTCAATTTTTGTTCTTCTAATGCGTAAATATCATTTTGTTCTTTTTCAAAAACTTGAAGTTGACTCTCAAATTCTTTAGTAATTAATGATTTTTCTATTTCACTAGAAGCAATAATTTCATCTCTTTTTTCTTTATAACTTTCTTTAATATTATTACGTTCAAGTTCAAGACGCTTTAACTCAAGTTCTTTCTTTTTTTCTAAACTTTCATTTAATTTAGCATCTACTGCAGCTTTTTTATTTTTTAATTCTTCTTTAGACTTATTAATAAATGCTTCTTTTTCAGAAAGTATTTTTTCATTCGTATTAGCTATGATCTTTTCTTGCTTTAATTCTTCTAATCTTAACGTTGCAACAATTTTATCTTCTTGTTTTTTAGAAAGAATATTTATTAATTTTTGATCATTAACTTGTATTTCTTTTAATAATTTCTTTTCTAATCTAATATAATTTCGATAATCAACTTCTTTAGTTTCTCTAATTAGTTTAGCAATCTTTGCTTTATATTTAGCTTCGTCAATTAAAGCTTCCGGATCATCATTTTTAATAAGTTTTTGGAAAATATCAACATCTTCTTCTAACTCAAAATGACTAGAAAATATCGCGTTAGAAATATTGACAGTATCTCTTAAAGCTCTTTTTAAGCCAACTTCAAAAGTACTACTATTTTTAATTTGTTCATCTAAGTTTTTTCTAAATAATTTTTTTGATTCTTGGAAATAGTATTGATTAATACTTGTATCTTCTACTTCAATACCTTCTGGTCTATCAACTGTATCACTTAAATCTTTTGATTTAGTTTTAAAACTTTTCTTCGTATATTCTTTAAATTCAATATCATCATAAAGCGTTTGTCTTTTTTTCTGATTTGCAATAACAATTGCAAATGAACTTAAAGCAAGCTTCTTAACATCTAACAAATACGACTTATCAAAACGTAAGTTTTTTTCATTAACAACTACGTCATAAGTTAATAAATTATATCTATCTAAGAAAAGCCACAGTAGATATCCATTATTGAAATCTACATTTTTTTGGATTACTTGTGTTCTCATTATTGGTGTATTAACTGGTTTTTGATTTTTCATTAAGTCCATAAAGTTAGAAGATCTTAAGGAAGAAACTAATTTATCTAAGTGTTCAACTCTCCCTAGTAATTTTCTATTGTATTCATTAATTTTTACATCATCCAAACCATCTTTAACTACTAAATCAAAATCCATTTCTACAATTGTTTCATTCAAACTAAAATTTGATTTATAATTAAAATGTCTTTTCTGATAAGAATCAACATTTTCTTTTATTATATCTAAACGATTCCTAACAAAAAGAAATAATCTTTCAATTAAAGTCATCAAAAATCTATTTTCATAAGTACCATATTCCGTGTCAGCTTCTGATACTAAGATTTTTTTAGGCATTATAGTCCCATCTTCTCTAACTTCTTTAATTAAATGTGTATGAGAAGCTAAGTGTCTAATCGAACGACTAGTAACTTTTCTCGCTTTCTCAATAGGAACTATTTCATCGTTATATTTTAAAGCAGTTCGCGGATTTCTAGTAATTTTATCTAAACTTGGAAAATAAGACTCAACTGTATCTATCCATGTCTCATCAAAATTTTTAACTTCTGACATATTCTTTTGGTAAAGAGTATTATCCCCACCATCAAGAGCTCTGTAAAATCCCTGAACAAATTGATCTTTTTCTAATTCAGTTAAATTATTAATATAATTTTGATAAAAAATATCTAAATTGTCTAGAGTTTTTGCCATGTTTTTCTCCTAATTAAATTTGCTTCAACAAACTATTAATATAATCTGCACTTTCTTTAAATTTATTTTTCCCAAATAATTTATCCATTACTACAAGTAATTCTTGTAATTCTTCTTTTAAAAATGGTAAATTTAAACTTTCAAATTTTCTCAATATTTTTGTAGTAACCATGTAATCAAGTCCCTCGTATTCATCTCCACCACAAGCAATATATACAGGAACAAAAGTTTTAATTTGTTTGATAATACGATTACCAAAAGTAATTCTAAATTTATTAGTTATAAATTCATCTAGTTTAGATAATTTATCCATTGTTTTAGGACTAACATCATTAGTTTTAATAGCATTATTAAATAATATTTCTAAATAATCATAACTCATATTAAGGCTCTCGGTATATGGAGCATCAATATATTCAGCTTTAGTATCCATAACAATAGAAATTGCTCTATCATAAACTTTATCTGTGATTGTAAATGTTGAATCATCTTTATTTGCTGTTCCAACAAACCATACATTTTGAGGAACTAATAATTTTCCTTCTTCTAAATGTTTTGGATCAGTTGGTAATCTCTCTGGAACAATATCAATTTTCCATTCGCTAATATCAGGCATTTCTAACATTGATAAAAACTCTGCAAAATAATACTCTATTCTCGCTAAGTTCAACTCATCTAAAACAATAAAATTTAAATCTTCACGATAAGTTGCTTCATATAATTCTTTTAAGAAATCTGTCTCATTAAACTTTTTAGTAAATTCATTTAAATAACCAATGATTTCTGACTTATCACGCCAAGACGGTTGCACAGAAATTATAGCAGCGTCATTTTTAAAGAATTTTCCCATTGAATAAGGCAAACTTGTTTTACCTGTTCCGGAAATACCTTCTAAAATTATTATTTTAGAAGTTGCCATTCCTGAAAAATAAGTAGCAATTGTTTTACGATCATAATATAATTTCATTCGTGAAGCTGCAAAATTAACAAATTGAGTTATTAACTCAGGTAATCCTATCATCTCTTCTACTTCCATAGAAACAGAAGTAATTTGATTTTTATAAGCTTCGTCAACTTGTGTTAACTTAATAAACCTTGAATCTTTAGTTGCTTTATTATCTATACCTTTTGTAGCACTACTATCTAAGTAACTACCAAATCCGGCCGTTGATACACCCATTTTAAGGGCTAAAATTTTATTTTTTTCATCAACTAATTCTATATTTTTTTGTGTAATTAAAGCTACTTCTTCAAGTAACTCATCTTTTTCTAATTCGTTTCTAACAAATTTAATATATTTTCTTAAAAATTGATATAATCTAATGATTAAAAAGATTAAAAAAACGAGATTAAGTCCAATGACAATAACTGCAATTAGCCAATCTAAAAAGTAAAATTCTTCGCTGGCAAGAGCTAAGTCTCTAAAATATGATACTACGTCATTAAACACTAAATCAGCAAATGCTTTGAAAATATTACTAATAAACTTCCAAATATTTGACAATAAGTCCCTAATGAAGTCTACATAATATCTTGCAAATTCAATCATTGTATTACCTCATTTATAATAGATTTTATTCTTTCTCTTTTTGTTCTTTTTTTAATTCTTCTAATAATTCTGCACGCATTTTTTCTTTGTCAGACTCAAGTTGTTTTAAAGTGTCTTCTTTGTCTAATGCATGTTTTTCTTCAAGTTTATTACGGTTTATTGCTAGAATTGTACGGACTAATATTACAGCTTGATATACTACTAATAATATTATTGGTACAATTACAACAAGCCCAAAACCAACTGGCGTTTGTATGAATACTAAAGTATCACCAACATTCGCCCATGTTGAAGTTTGCTTTGCTTTTAAATCATCAACAAGTACTGTTTCATATTGTTTTCCTGAATTATTACCATCAATAACATATTCAGCACTTAAAGCTGCCTTATCACCTTGAGTATAAACTCTAACAACTTCATCGTTTTCTATTACAATTTCTTTAATTCTATGGGTATTTAATGCCATAATATTCCAATCAAAAAAAGTTACAATGTCACCAATCTTTAAATTAGCAATTCCTTTTTCGTCTAACATTTTAACAAAAATTAAATCACCTTCATTAATTGAATCTTCTTCGTTTCCTTCCATGGAATCTCTAATTACAGCAATGAACCCTCTACCAAATACATTTGGCACATCACTCTCTTTTTTTACTTTAATATTTGCAATTGAAAAAATTAATAAAAATATAATTACTAAATAAAAAAACACATTCCCAACAATCTTCAATACTTTAATCGTAACATT
>DUUA01000136.1 GCA_012841765.1 Acholeplasmataceae bacterium | reverse complement strand
TATCTTTTTTTTGTATTATTTTTAATATAATCTCCCCTATTTAGCTTAGCATGAGTTTTGGACTTACTATAAAATAGATTAGGTTTAATATGGCATATACCCAATTTCCATCCCTATTTGTTAGTAATGAATAGTTGTCAAAAGTCATTGCCAAGGATATACGTTCATCACCTTGTAGGATAAATGTAAGGGTTTTATCAGCAGGAACTGCAAATGTCATTATAGATGAAAATAAAATAACCGCAATAAAATTATCAACCAAAGGTTCATAGTTTTATTCTTATTAGTATGTAAATGTAGTAAAAAACATTTCACCACAATAAACTATATCTTTATTTTCGCAGATTAGAATATTCTATGTAATGGATTAATAATATCAGTCAATCAATATAAATGTTTTAGGTATATGTTTTAATCTTTTAAGGTATTCGCTTTTGTGGATATCGCAACCAGTTTGAAAGACTCAATCTAAATAATTGCAATGTTTTTAATTGCATAAGCCAATCGGATCGCTCTTTTTTTAAATAATCTTGTTCAAATGACAAATCATAATCTCCTATAAACAACTGACTTTTGTGTGTTATTTTTGACCGCAAATTATAAATTTCATTATATGTTTTTACAGATTTATCACTACCAGTAACAAATTTCTTTAGAAATTCTACAAACTTCTTATTTATTCCCCAAATAGGTTTATCGCATGTAGTGCAATGATACGGTGAATTTCTTATGGATTTACAACTCTTACATTCAAAAGTAATTTCCTCTTCTGATGCTTCTAATGCAACTAATCCTTCAATTGCTGAAATAAAAGATAGAAAACTTAGGCTTCGCTTTATATCTGAAATATCAATTCCATCACAAGTAAGGTAAATACAGGATTTAACTTTATGTAATATTTTGTCTGGCAAGTCATAATAACTGTCTAAACAATCTGTTATGAATTCTGGAAAAGTAATTTCACCACATTTATTTTCAATAGGATTATCAGTAAAATATTGATAATATGGTGAAATCAAACTAGTTTTTGTAAATTTTTGTTCTGAAAAATCATTAATTTCAAGCTCATCCTTTAATTCTGGATACATATATCCTACTATACCCCCAAGAACTATACTGATTATTATATAGTTTTTTCTTTTCTTCATTTAGATTATCAAAACCAATATTAGGAGACATAATTGACCATGCATTTTTATTAGTTTGATATTTAAAAAATCTGTGATTTGTAAGGACTGAAAGCAAGTTTACTATTTCAAACTCTTTTTTTTGTTGCAACTCATATTCTTTGTAAATATCAATTTTTTTAATTGCCTCATTATCTTCAAAATCAATATAATATTCCAAAAATAGAGGAAAATCTCCTGCAAAAGGATTAGTTGGTGCAAACTCTGAATTTATTGGCAATATTTGAAACACATTTTTATAGTTATATTGTGTTTTTAATGGAGTTTTTGTGAAAATTATTCTTCTATAATATCGTCTCATATCTTTTATTTTGTATGTTCCGACAACCTAAGTTGTAAGAATTTGGTGACTTGCAAGAGTTGTCTCAAATTTTGAGACAATTGAATTTTTGTTTAATTAACCTTCATCAAACACATTGTTGATATGCTTACTAATGGTTTTTGCATCACTTTTAAATAAATTTGCCATTTGCTGGTGATTAATCCACACGGTTTCATTTGCAAATGAACATCCAGCTTAATATTACCATTTTTATTTTGATATATAAGAATATCCTGATTGTTAATTTCCATTATTCAAGTACCTTTTTACTATTCCTTTTTTGAAAATATCTTATTTGTCAAGGAACTTTATTAGTGTTGCCTTTTCTTTAAAATCTTTAACCTTTATATTTTCATTCAAACTTATTTCTCATTTATCAGTTGAAAATCAAACGTCAAAGATATATAATTATTTTCATATAGTAATGTTTTTTTGGAATATTTTTATTAAAACAGCTAATAATTCTTTATTTAAACCGTTTGATTGAGATAAATATTTGTTATTAGAGGATAATATCAAAAATTAAGAATTTTGATGACAAAAATATTAGTATTTGGATTCGTTTTAATGTGTTATTAATCAATCACTTTATAATTTGACAAAAAAGTCGCTATCTTTACACCTTGAAAACTCTATCTTTATGCTTTAAAGATGCAGTAATTGGACGTGAAGATCAAATAATCGGAGGGTAAAGACGCTGTTAATTGGGTGTAAAGATGCAGTAAATGGATTTAGGATAAGTAAGAAGATATTTTAGCTTATTACTTGCCTCTTTTTATGTTTTTTTCGAGATTTTTCATTTCACGGTCAAAATCTGAAATATACTTTT
>DUUA01000135.1 GCA_012841765.1 Acholeplasmataceae bacterium | reverse complement strand
TTTTAAACTTATCAATGTTTAAAATACTTTTTTACTATTTAAATATTTTCTTTAGCAGTCATTTTTATTTACTCTTAAATCTACTTTAAAAATGAAGAGTTTTATAGTATAATACGAGGTAGGTGATGAAAATGAAGAATGGATTTAAATTATTTTTGGGATTAGTTTTAATTTTATTTTTAGTAGCATGTACTAAAGAATTAGAAGAAATTAATATAGAAGCACAGAGCGAGATTTTTATTAACGATAGTTTTACTATTGTTTCAAATATAGAAGTTGAAGAATATAAAACAGATGAAGATAGTATTATAAGTATAACTGATGATGGTTTAGTTACTGGATTAAAAAAAGGAACAGCAACTATTACTATCATTTTTACTGATGGAAGAGAAAAAGACCACAATTTAGAAGTAAAAGAAAGAGAAATAATAGTTATCTATGGGGAAGAGAAAATTTCCATAAATGAATCCTTTCAATTAACAGCAAATATAAAAATAGCAGAAATTTTAGTAAATAATGATGTTGTTGAAGTTGTTAATAAGAATACAATTAAAGGTCTTAAAGCTGGAGTAGCAATATTAACAATTACTTTTGTTGATGGAAGAGAATTAGAAAGAATAGTTACGGTTCTTCAAGATATAATTATTGAGGAAACCAAATCAATTCTTGTTGGTACTACTTTTGAAATAAAAAGTAATGTTAGCATTCAAGATATAAATATTAATAATGATGTTGTTGAAGCTCTTGAAAATAATCAGATTAGAGGACTTAAAGCAGGAGTAGCTGTTATAAAAATTACTTTTGTTGATGAAAGAACAAGGGAAATAATAGTAACTGTTAATAATGAAATAATTATTAATGGTAAAACTTCAATATATGTTGGTGAAGACTTTAAAATAAGTGCTAATCAAGAAATAAAAGGATTTTCTTTTGATGATTCTTATTTAAGCATTAATGATGAAAATATTGTTAAAGGTTTAAAAGTAGGAAATCAAAATATTATAATAACTTTTATTGATGACCAAATAATAACTTATAATATAAATATACTTCCACAAATAGAAATAATAACAAATATTAAAACTGAAATGATTGAAGGAGATAAATATGATATTGAAGTTAACCTTGAAGTATTATTCTTTTCAACAAATAATGAATATTTAACTGTTTCAAAAGAAGGGCATGTTTTTGCTAAAACAGTAGGAAAGTCAATTCTAACTCTTGTCTTTATAGATGGTAGAGAGTTTTCTTATTCTGTTAATATAACTGAAAATTTAAACTATGAATATTATCATACTAAAGTATTAAGTTTTGATACTGGTAAAAATTATATGGAACTTTTAGATGTTCCTGTAACTAGTTATGATGAAGATTTAATTGTTGAAAGGTTAATTGATGGAAAGATTGAATCTGGTTCAATTGAAGATTTATATTTAGGTATGGAAAATATTTATGTTCGTATTAATCAAAAAACTCAAATGATTGAAAAGTTTTTAATTGAAGGTGAAGTTGGGTTTAGCAATATTAGAGTTGGAATAAGACAAAATATTGGTGATATTTCTGATGAATATACACTGTTCCATGATTTAATAAAATTTGATACAAGTTCAAAAACACTTTTAAAAACTTTTGATAATGTGACATCACAAATAATTCCAAGAGGAAAACAAGTAGAAGTAGAAGCATTTGCAGGAAGAATTGACGTTTTCATTGATGATAGCTTAGTTTTATCAACGGAAAAAAGAATTATGTTCATTCCTGAAGATAAATCATCAGAAATGAAAATCACTTCAATTAAAAGATCGCAAGGTAACCCAAGCTATGCTGGTAATTTTGAGATTTCTTTAGTAAAAAATCGTTTATTATTAATTAATGATGTTTCTTTGGAAAATTATCTTACAAAAGTTGTTCCAAGCGAAATGCCAACAAGTTATCATATGGAAGCATTAAAAGCTCAAAGCATTGCTGCTAGAACATATGCTTATGCAGATATTTTAAATAGAAGCACTTCTATTTATGGATATAGTGTTGATGATAGTGTTAAATCACAAGTATATAACAATAGTTCAGCACGAGATAGAGGTAACGAAGCAGTTTATACAACTAGTGGAAAAATTATGATGTCAGGTGACAGTCTTGTTCAAGCGTTTTATTATTCAACTTCTTCAGGATTAACAGGGAGTGCTAGTGAAATATGGTTTGATGGAGAAGTACCTTATTTAGTTGGCCAAAATTTAACTACTGATGATTATGGTAATACATTTCCAGTAGATCCAGCTAGCGAGACAGCAATGTTAAATTTTTTTAAAACAATTAAACTTCACCATCCTGATGAAGCAATGACAATGCATCGATGGAAAGTAAAATTTACAAAAGAAAATCTTGCTGTAACTCTAAATCAGTTTTTACAAAGCATGAGAAATTCTTCACCAAAAGATTTTCTAACAAAATCAGGTGATGATTGGATAAAACAATCTATTCCTGATAATATTGGTTCAGTAATCGATATGAATGTAGAAAAAAGAGGTGAATCAGGTGTCGTTATGGAACTTGTTTTTACAACAACTACAGGGACTTATAAAATAATTAATCAATATAATATCAGGTTTACTGTAAGGCCAAGAACTGCTGGAGCTACAATGTACTACGCTAGATCAACTGATTCAGGATTTAATAATAAACTGAATAATGATACAACATTACCTTCTGGTTTTTTTGCCATTGAAAAAATAAATAATGAGTTTGTTGTTTATGGTGGCGGCTATGGTCATGGTGTAGGTATGAGCCAAAATGGGGCCAATTATTTAGGGAAAAATGGAAATAGCTTTCAAGAAATTTTAGAAACGTATTATAGCAATGTAACTATTGTAGATAAAAGCTATAATTACGAACCGATTGATAATTTTCAAGATTATTTAAATTAAGGAGTTACTTTATGGATTTATTTGAAAAAAAGGTAAACAGATTAAATACTAATAGTGTTAAATGGGATTTACAAACTCACCAATATGGTAAAGACAATTTACTACCATTTGGTATTGCAGATTCTGATTATGAAACCCCCAAGGAAGTTACAAAAGCATTAATAAACAGAGTGAAACAAGGAGTATTTGGCTATACCTTTGTTAGTGAGGAATACAGAGAAACAGTTTGCAAATGGCATCAAAGACGGTATCATTATGAAATATCGAAGGAAATGATCATTACTGTTCCCAAAGTATTAAATGGAATAGCAACAGCCATTAGACAGTTTACAAATGAAAATGATGATGTCATTATTTCTCCGCCTGTATATCCACCATTTTCAAATTTAATTATTAAAAATAAAAGAAACTTGATTCCTAATAGATTAATTAACAAAGATGAAGTATATACTTTTGATTATATTGATTTAGAAAATCATTTTAAAAGAGGTGCAAAGATGTATATTCTTTGCAACCCTCATAATCCTGTTGGAAGGGTTTTTAAAAAAGAAGAAATAAAAAAGATTGTTGAACTTTGTAAAAAATATGATGTATTTTTAGTAGCAGATGAAATTCATTGTGATTTAATATTAGATGGGTATGAATTTTATTCAGCTGGACATTTCTTTGATGATTATGAAAAAATAATTGTATGTACTGCTCCTTCGAAAACATTTAATATGGCAGGTTTACGGTGTTCTAATATAATTATCAAAAATGAAAAGATACGAGATGAATTTCTTGGATACATTGAAAATCATTCATTAAAAGGAGCTAATCTTTTAGCTTTAACTGCAGCAGAAGCTGCATATAAATGTGATTATTGGGTAGATGCGCAAAGGAAACATTTATTAAAAAATTTTAATTTTGCTGAAAAATATTTTAAAAAATATGCGCCCCAAGCATCATTTGCTAAACCAGAAGGCACTTACTTGTTATGGCTTAATTTACAGTTTTTAGGATTAACAAGTGCAGAGTTAATAAAAGAATTAGCAGACTATGGAATAGCTTTAAATTCAGGGTGTGATTATTGTAATGATTATGACGGCTATTTAAGAATGAATATAGCCTGCCCTACTGCTCAGTTGGAAGAAGGGTTAAAAAGAATAGTTTCTTATTTAAATAGTAAAAAATAATAAATAGGTAAAACCTATAAGGAAAGATTATGAAAGATATCTTAAATATAGATAAACTAAATATCATAATAGCTTCAAATGAGGATATATTATTCCTAATTAAAACAAGTACTAAACTTTTGAGAGTTAAATACTTACGTTATCAAGAAGTTATCGATGATTTTTTAGGTAGCTATAGTTTTGATGCTTTACTTGATTTGAATCTTTCAAAAGGTTTTACCTTTTCTAATGCAAAAATTTTATTAAATAATTCTTTATTGCTATCATATAATAAAAAAAATGAGAATTTTGTTGAATTATTTGAATTACAACAAAAATATAAACAATATTTAATTAATGATAAATTAAATTTAGAAAAATATGAAAATGCCAATATTATTTTATATAATTATTATAGAACTGATGATTTGTTAAATAGTGCTATTGAAAAACTAGAAGAAAATTTTCCTGTTATAAAATATTATTCTAAAGAATGTGAATCTTCAAATGTTTATTTCAATGAATATTCTACTATTAATAAAGAAGTAAAAGATCTTACTTATAAAGTAGCTGAATTATTACATAATAATGTACCTAGTGAAGATATAGTTATTATTAATAATAATAGTGAATATGATGCTATATTAAGAGCATATTTTAATTTAGCTAATATTAGTTTAAGCGATGAATTAGTACCATTAATTCATTATGAATTTGTAAAAAACATTATTAACGAAATTTTTGTTTATGATGATATTAATTTAGTGAATTCTTTTAATAAAATAGTAGAAAGATATACAAAATTCTCAAGAGCAGAAACTAAATTAATTAAAGAAATTAATAAGGTAATTGCCAGTTTAGTGAATTTAAATTTAAATAAAATGGAATTAAAAGATTTAGTTGTTTATCTTTTAAC
>DUUA01000134.1 GCA_012841765.1 Acholeplasmataceae bacterium | reverse complement strand
TAAAATTATTGTATACAAAAATAAGGATAAAAAAATTAAAAACACTGATTTATTTATAAATGAATCAGCTACAACTTTAAGACTAGCAATTCCTATTCTTGGAGTTTATTCAAAAGAAACTGTAATTAAGGCAAATAAAGAATTACTTAAAAGGCCTTTTAGTGTTTATCAAGATATTTTTACTAAACAAGGTTTAAAATTTGTTTTTCAAAAAGATAGAATTATGTTTAAAGGACCTTTAAAGGCTGGAGTCTTTGAAGCACCAGGGTTTATTTCTAGTCAATTTATTTCAGGATTACTTTTTGCTCTCCCTTTATTAGAAGGTAATTCTGTTTTAAAAGTAATAAAACCAGTGGAATCATCATCTTATGTAGATTTAACATTGTCTACTTTGGAAAAAGCAAATATAAAAATAGAACAAAAAGATAATTTATATAAAATTCCTGGTAATCAGAAATATAATTCTTTTAATATTAAATGTGAAGGTGATTATTCGCAAGCCGCATTCTTTGTTGGTTTAGGTTTAATTAATTCGCCAATTTCTATAGGTAATTTCAATACAAATTCTTTGCAAGGTGATAGACAAATGATTGAAATTGTTAGAAATTTAGGGGGGAATGTAATTGAAAAAGGAAGAAAAATTATTGTTAAGCCATCTATATTACATGGTACCGTTATTGATTTAAAAAATTGTCCTGACTTAGGTCCAATATTAATGGCTGTTGCAGCGACTATTAAAGGTAAAACCAAGTTTATAAATGCTAGCAGGTTAAGAATTAAAGAATCTGATCGGATCAGTTCTATGGAAGTGGAATTAAAAAAATTAGGAGTTGATATTTCATCAACATTTAATAACGTTACTATTAATGGAGGAATAAAAGTAAATAAAGAAATTCACTTTTCTTCACATAATGATCATCGTATTTTTATGTCACTAGCAATTTTGGCTACTGTTTTACCATTTGGTGCTACAATAAGTAATGAGGAATGTGTTAAAAAATCGTATCCAAATTTTATTTTTGATTTAAAAAAACTAAATATTGCTCTTCAAATATTAAAAAAGTAAAAAGGCCTCAATAACTGAGACCTTTTTTATATATTTTCAATAATATAAATATTATTGTTATTAACAGAAATTAATCCTTTGATTAGCGAATATTTACAATCGCAGGATTTGTTTCTTCAAGCTTAGAATACTTCATATTATCATTCTCTACTTTTAAAGAATATTTAATAGCACTTACTCCAAGACCAATAGTTACTGCAAATAATGTAATCAATAATATTATCATCATATTTTTATCTCCTTCCTACATTTACCATTATATACTAAATATAGTAGATGTGTCTATGAAAACGAGTCACAAACGCAATGAAAATCTTTTCATAAGGTGCAAAGCGTAATTATTATTGTATAAAATTAAAAAGGGCTCAATTAAGAAGCCCTTTAATATATATTTTCAATAACATAAAATTATGTTATTGTTATTATCTGAAATTTTTCCTTGTAATTAACGTAAGTTGATCGCTGCAGGATTAATTTCTTCAATTTTAGAATATTTCATATTATCATTCTTAACTTTTAAAGAATAATTAATAGCTCCTATTCCAACAATAATTGTTGCTGCAAATAATGTAATTATTAATACTTGAATCATAATGGCCTCCTTTTCAACTAATTTAATTATACACTATATAAGAATAAATAGTTTATGAAAACGAGACACAAATCAAATGAAAAGATTTTCATTAATTGCTTTTTAGTATTTAAGACTTTTTAAATGTTGTTATGTTATAATAGACAATAGGTGATGAAAATGATAAAACTTATTGGTATCGATATGGATGGAACTTTGCTTGATAAAGATAAATTAGTATCTAGAGAAAATATCGAAGCAATTAATCTTGCTACAAAACAAGGTATAACTTCAGTAATAGCTACTGGTAGACCTCTTTGCAAGACAATGATTGATTATTATAAATTAATTGGTCTAACTGAGAAAGGTAATTTCTTAGTTGCTTGTAATGGCGCCTTAGTTTATGATATGGAAAGCTATGAAATAATAAGCAGTAAATATATAACGGGAAAAGATGTTAAAAAAATTAATAAATTTATTAAATTATTTCCAAATGTTAATTCTCATGTTTATCAACATGAAGAAGAATTAAAAGTTAAGTATGAAAAGCTGACAAAATACACAGCTTTAGAAGAAACTGTAAATGAAATTAAATTAGAGCAATGTTCTTATAATGATTTTAATGATAATGATGAAATTGTTAAATATATGGCAGTTGGCGAAAAAGAATATCTTGATGAAGTAGTTAAAATGATTCCAAGTGATCTCCAGTTAGATTATAATATCTTAAGAAGTGAAACTTTTTTTCTGGAATTTGTTCATAAAGAAGTAAATAAGTATTATGGATTAAAAACTGTTGCTAGCATACTTAAAATTGATGAAAAAGAAATAATGGCAATTGGTGATGCTTTAAATGATTTGCATATGATTGAAGATGCGGAAATAGGGGTGGCTATGAGTAATGCTACTTCGAAAATAAAAGAAGTTGCTAAATACATTACTAAATCAAATAATGAAAGTGGCGTAGCTTACGCTATAAAAAAATGGGCAATTAAATAAAAATATGAAACGTTTTCAAGATAAATGCGCTTTCTTAGGATTTATTTATTCGTCTAAACGTGTTATAATAAATATATAGTAAAAATAATTAAATATTTTTCGAAAGGAATGAAGTATGAGAAAAACAAAAATTATATGTACAATGGGGCCAGCTGTTGATAGCGAGGCTATGTTAAAAAAATTAATACTTAATGGAATGGACTGCGCAAGATTGAACTTCTCTCATGGAGATCAAGCTGAGCATAAAGGAAGAATGGATAGAATTAAAAAGGTTAGAAAAGAATTAAATCAACCTACTCCATTACTACTTGACACTAGAGGACCAGAAATTAGACTTAGAGATTATGAAAAAGGATTTGTTGATATTGAAACAGGACAAAAACATACATTCTCTCCTGATGATGGAAGTTTAGGAAATGATGAAAGAATCTGTATTACTTACTCTGATTTAGCTAAAGATATCAAAGTAGGTTCAGAAGTATTAGTTGATGATGGAAAAGTTGGATTTGATGTTGTTGAAATTAAAGGAAAAGATGTTATTTGTGTAGCACAAAATAGTGGAAGAATAAGTAATCATAAAGGTGTTAATATTCCTAATGTGGTCATTAATATTCCATTCTTGAGTAAAGAAGATCGAAAAGATATTGCTTTTGGAGTTTCTCAAGATATAGACTATGTAGCTGCAAGTTTCGTAAGAACTGCAGAAGATGTTTTAGAATTAAGAGAATTTTTAAGATCTATTAATGGTTCAGATATAAAAATAATTTCAAAAATTGAAAATTTACAAGGTGTTGCTAACATTGATGCAATTATTGAAGCTTCAGATGGAATAATGGTTGCCAGAGGAGACATGGGTGTTGAAATAGATTTTACCAAATTACCTCATATCCAAAAATCAATTATTAAAAAATGTTATTTAGCTGGGAAATTTGTTATTACAGCAACACAAATGCTAGAATCAATGACTTCTAATCCTCGTCCAACGAGAGCAGAAGCTAGTGATGTAGCTAATGCAATTTTTGATGGTACAACTTGTATTATGTTATCTGGAGAAACAGCAGCTGGAAAGTTTCCTGTTGAAGCTTGTAAAGCAATGAAAGATATTGCTTTAACTACCGAAAAATCAATTGACTATCAAGATTTATATTTTAAAAATGATTTAAATTTGGGTTCAACAGTAGGCAGCGCGATTGCTAGTTCTGCTTGTACATCAGCATTTTTATTAAATGCTAAAGCGATTATCGCAGTAACGAAAAAAGGCTTGACAGCAAAAACAGTTTCTGCGTATCGTCCAACTGCTCCAATTATTGCTTGTTGTTTAGATGAAAAAACATATAGACAATTAAATTTATATTGGAATGTTTTACCTTTAATGGGAAAAGCTCAAGCTTCAACTGATGCATTATTCTCTCATGGAGCTGATGTTGCTAAAACTACAGGATTTCTTAAAAAAGAAGATGCTGTTGTTATAGTCGGCGGATCTGTAGCAGGGGATTCTGCAATGGACGTTTTAAAAATACAAATTATTTAAATATATAAAAAAAGACATCATAAGATGTCTTTTTTCTTTGAAAAATTTTAAATTTTATTTATTATGTGGTATAATAATATGATACGGTGATAATAAAATATAAAAAAAGGTAAACATATGGATAAAAAAAAGATTGTATTTCCAAAAACTGAAGATGGTAAACTTGATAATAAAAAGTTTCTAGAAATGATGAAACCACATTTAAAAGAAGAAAAAATTAATGAACATTATATATCAAGTTCTGCTGAAGCTCATTTAGAAGATGTTTTTCTAAAGCAAATGGCTGAAACAACAATCAATAGTATTGATGACTTTCAAGAACTAAATTCACGAAGTGCTATTTTAATCGATGAATTTGGTGAAATTATTGGCGAAAGCACTAAAATTACTCCAGAAGATATTGAAGTTTTAAAAATATATGAAAAATTTGATGAAATGAAAAGTATTTCAAGTAAATATAGAAAATCTAGAAGATGGGATTGGTATTTAGATTATTCAAAAGAATTTGTGGAAATGGCCAATTATTTAGTTGATTTCACAGATGACTACAACGAGTTTTCTCCATATAAAGGAAGAGTTAATTTTCAAAATATGAATAATGAACAATTACGAACATATTATACTTGGAGAACAAATACTAGAAAATTTATTTATAAAAAAACTGACTATAACTATATTTTACTTTATTTTAATGAAGTTATTAATAATGTTGGAATATTTAACTATGAAAAAGCAATTGAAATGTTTCTATTTATCTGGAATAATTATCGCAATGATTATAAACAGTTAGATTATGAAATGCCAGAAAGAATAAGAGATTATTTTATCACTTATTCAACAAAAGAAACATATGAAGAACTTATTTCAAAATATCCCATAAAGATTAATTACTTAGATGAAAATATTAGAGATATACTTAATAGTAATTATCATAATAAGTTTGATTATTTTACTCATTTAGCAACATATAATATAAAGATGAGTAAATTTTATCAAGATAAACAAAAAGATTTATTTAATAGTTTGATTGCTTATTTATTTACAAAATTAGATCTGTTATTTAAGGAAAAGAAATATAATTTAACTAACCTAATAATAAAAAGAGATTTTACTGATTATTGGAAACCATTTATTGGTGATTCATTTTTTTATCATAAAGATCAATTTGCAAAAAATGTTATAATTAGTGAACTAGAAACTTATGATCGTCAAGGTGCTAGTTGGCACCGTGAAAGTTATTCTAGTATTTCAAATAATTTATTTTTGGGTTATGTTTTAAAAACTATGGAAGCTGCTATGAGAAAGTTTTATAATTTTAAATATAAACTGCACCCTAGTGTAACTTCTTTAATTACTAAAAATGTTTTCGGTAACAAAAAAACTTTTAAATTTATTTGTTCAGAAGAATTAAATAGTTTTATAATTGAAACAGTAAATACATTTTTAAATGTAATTGATGTTAAAAGCAAAACTAAAAAAGAAATTGTTTTTGATTCATCAAAGTTTGCTAAGATTAGAGAAGTTTCTAATGAACTTGCTGAAAAATTAATAATTACGGAAGAAGAAGAAATAATAATAGAAAAAGAAGATAATAATTCTTTTAGAAAAGTAGAAATAAATATTCTTAAAATGATTATTAATAATGAATTAATTATTAATTTAAATAATTATGCTTTAAAAAATGGCGAATTACTTGATTTGGTTATTGATAATATCAATGCTAAATGCTTAAACATCATTGGTGATAATTTAATCGATGTTAATGAAACAATTACAATTTTTGAAGATTATTATGAAGAAGCATTAAAAATAATAAAGGAGCATGAATAATGAGAAAAATACCTAAAAGAATAGCAACTACAATAATGAACTCTTTAAAAGGAGGAGTTGTTCCTAGAATTGGTTTAGGCTATATTACTGTAGGTAGAGAACAAGAGATTAATGCTTTATTAAAAGATATTGAAATTATTAAAGATGGTGGAGCAACATTTCGATTTATAGTTGGCAGATATGGTAGTGGGAAAAGTTTTTTATTGCAAACAATTAGAAGTTATGCAATGGATTTAGGATTTGTTGTTGTTGATGCAGACCTTTCTCCAGAAAGAAGGTTAACAGGTAGTAGTGGACAAGGTGTTGCTACATATAAAGAATTAATGCAAAATATGAGTATTAAAACAAGAACCGAAGGTGGAGCATTACCCGTTATACTTCAAAAATGGTTATTAGGTGTTGAAGCTGAAATAATGGAAGAAAAGAATATCTCTCGAAATGACTTATCATTTCAAAGACATGTTGAGAGTAAAATATATGAAATGATTTATAAACTCGAAGGAGTTGTTAGTGGGTTTGATTTTGCAAAAGCATTATTATTATATTGCGAAGCTACTTATAACTTAGATGAAGATATTAAAAGTAAAGTAATGAAATGGTTTAGAGGAGAATACCACACTAAAACTGAAAGTAAAAAAGAACTTGGGATAAATGCTATTATAAATGATAGTAATTGGTATGAATATTTAAAAATATATTCATTATTCTTTAAAGAAGCTGGTTATAGTGGTCTTCTTGTTATGATTGATGAATTAGTTAATATTTTTAAAGTTCCTAATTCTATAACAAGGCAATATAATTATGAAAAAATATTAACTTTATATAATGATACTTTACAAGGAAAAGCTAATAATTTAGGAATTATTATGAGTGGTACTCCAGAAGCAATAGAAGACACTAGAAGAGGAGTCTTCAGCTATGAAGCGCTTCGATCAAGATTGGAGGATAGTCGATTTGCAAATGACGAGATTCGCGATCTTTTAGCACCAATCATTAGATTGAGTCCTCTCACTAGTGAAGAAACATTTGTTTTAATAGAAAAAATCGCTTTTATTCATAGCGATTTATATGAATATGATTTAAAAGTTACTGCAGATGATATGATGTATTTTATTAAAGTTGAATATGAGAGACTCGGAGCATCAAAAAATTTAACAGTTAGGGAAGTAATAAGAGATTTTATTGAAATATTAAATATACTTTATCAACATCCAGAAAAAACTTTTCATGATATTTTGGAAAAAGAAGATTTTGAATATACTAATCCCGAGGAGGCTGAAGACATCTTAGAAGAATTTGTTGGTTTTGAAATATGATGAAGAAAGCTTATTCAATGTTAGCTCCTTTTATTCAAAATTATATATATCAAAACAAATGGGAAAAATTAAGGGATATTCAAATAAATGCAATTCATGCAATCTTGGAAACTGATAAAAATGTTCTTTTATCAAGCCAAACTGCATCAGGGAAAACTGAAGCAGCATTTTTACCAATATTAACAGACATAATTAATAATAATGTTCTGGGAGTTGGTGTTTTATATATCAGTCCTTTAAAAGCATTAATTAATGACCAATTTAAGCGCTTAAATGATTTGTTAAAAGAAGTTGATATTCCTGTTACTAGATGGCATGGAGATGTGAGCTATAGCAAAAAGTTAAAATTATTAAAAGAGCCTAGAGGAATTGTGCAAATTACTCCGGAATCATTAGAAGCCTTTGTGATGAAAAGACGTACTGATTGTATTAGATTATTTTCCAATTTAAAATATATTATTATTGATGAAGTTCATTATTTTATGAATAGTGTTAGAGGAGTTCAATTATTATCAATAATTGAAAGAATTTCTCGTTTAACAAATAATGTTCCTAGACGTGTAGGCTTATCAGCCACTTTATCTGATTATAAAGGATCATGTGAATGGTTAGTTAGTGGAACAAATAAAGGTTGTATTGTTCCAAAAACTGGAGATGAAAAAAAAGTTGTTAGATTACTTATCGAACATTTTTATAGTAATGTTGAAAAAGAAAAAAAAGAATCACAAGAGCTAAATCCTTATTTTAAATATATTTATGATATTACTTATAATAAAAAATGTATTGTTTTTTCTAATGCTAAAAAAGATGTTGAGGCTACTATTGGCTATATAAAAAAAATAGCTGATGTTTTAAAAACACCAGATAATTATTTAGTTCATCATGGGAATATATCAGCATCGCTAAGAGAATTTACGGAAGCAAAAATGAAAGATACTAATAATAAAATTGTTACTGGAGCTACTGTAACATTAGAACTAGGAATAGATATCGGTGAGTTAGAAAGAATAATTCAAACAGGTTCTCCTTTATCAGTGACTAGTTTTGTTCAAAGATTAGGGAGATGTGGAAGAACTGGAAAACCATCAGAAATGGTTTTTGCTTTTAATGAAGAAAAAATTAAAGATGATGTTGAATTTTATCGATTAATAAACTTTGAATTTTTAATGAGTATTGCGATTATTGAATTATATATTAAAGAAAAATGGATTGAACCAATAAAATTAAAAAATTATCCATTTGGCATTTTATTACATCAAACATTAAGTCATTTACTTACTGTAGGTGATATTTCGCCAGCAGCACTTGCTTCATTTATGTTAACAATTTATCCTTTTAAAAGTATTACTTCTGATGATTTTAAAATATTGCTTAACCGAATGTTAGAAGATAAATTAATTGAACAAATTGATAATGGTAATTTAATAATAGGACTTGTTGGTGAAGCAGTTGTCAATAATTTTGAATTCTTTGCTGTTTTTGATGCTGATTTAGTTTATAGTGTTAAACATGATAGTCAAGAAATTGGTTCAATTAGTGAACCATATCCAATTGGAACTGCATTCGCACTTGCAGGAAATACTTGGGAAGTTAGAGAAATCAACTATCAACAAAGAATTATTTATGTTAATAAATTAAAAGGTTTATCAAATATTAGTTGGACCGGAAAAGGTAACTTAAGTATTCATACAAAAATATTAAAAAAGATTAATGAAATACTAAATGATGAAACAGAATATTCCTATCTTTCTAATAAAGCACTGAAAAGATTAGAAGAATGTCGAATGGTTGCAAGTAATTCCAAAATGAAAGAAAAAAGAATTATTAAATTACAATCATCTACATATGCTATATTCCCTTGGTTAGGGACTTCATCATTAAATGCTTTAAAATATTCTTTATTTCCTTATGTAGATGGTGTAGAATATATTTATCAATCATTCATACCTTTAGGTTTATTAATAAAAACTAATAAGGATATTAATTACTTAGAAAATATTTTAGATTATTTAGTTAAAACTGTAATAGATGTAAATACTTTTGAAATATTGGATTCAGATTGTTATATAATGAATGGAAAGTTTAATAAGTATATACCAGTGGAATTATTGAAAAAACAATATTGTGATGAATTTATTGATGTAGCAGATATGCAAAATAATTTATAGAGAGGTAAAATATGAATTTTAACACTAAACCACTTAAAATAGTTTTATTTATTTTGATAATATTAATGGTTATTAATATTATACCGCCAAAAAAAGTTATTGAGAATAATCCTTTTATTGTTCAAAGGGGAGAAAGACCATTAGTTGCTGCCCATAGAGGGGGTAAGAATCTTAATCCTGAAAATACATTTAAAGCATTTGAATATGCTACAAATGAACTAGATATTGACATTCTTGAACTTGATTTAGTATCAACAAGCGATAAACAAATAGTTTCTATTCATAATTTAACGATTAACGCTAGTAGTGATGTGGAATTAATTACTGGAAGTAATGAACCTTATTATGTTGGTGAACATACTTATGATGAATTATTAAATTTTAATTTTGGTTATAAGTTTACAAATAAATCAGGTGAACAACCATATAAAGATTTAGTTACTGCTGACCAAGTAGATAGAAAACAAGTAATAAGAGATAATCATTTAAATATTTCAACAATCGATGAAATATTTGCAGCATATCATAATACTGATTTAATGTTTATTGTTGAAATTAAAGATAAAGGAGATGTTGGAAAAGAAGTTGCGGATCATTTATACACATTATTGAATTCAACTTACCAAGCAGATCATTTATTGCAAAAAGTTATTGTTGGCACTTTCAATGGGGAAGTCGAAGAATATATTAAAAACACTTATCCTTATATGTTTAGAGGCGGAAGTGTTGCTAGTGTAACTAAATTTGTAATTACGCAAATGCTAGCAATTAATATTTTTGATAATTCTAATTTCATTGCTTTACAAATTCCTACTGAAGAAAAAGCTGCTGGGATTACTCTTCGTTTAGATAAACCTACTTTTGTTAACAGAGCACATTTAAGAAATATCTCTGTACAATATTGGACAATCAATGAAAAAGAAGAAATGAGAAGATTACTAAAGCTTGGTGCTGATGTAATTATGACTGATAATCCTGATATCTTAGTAGAATTGCTAGCTGAAATGGGATATTAAATAAAAAACACTTCAAATTTT
>DUUA01000016.1 GCA_012841765.1 Acholeplasmataceae bacterium | reverse complement strand
TAAGTAAGTCTATAAAAGGAAAAGTAATTGAACAATTAAAGACAGCTGGTAAAGTTTTTAATCAAGATAATAAAACTTTTTTAAAACTTGGAAACGAAAACTATGAAATAATGTATTATTATTTACGTAATGGTAAAGAATTATCAATTAATAGTCCAAGAATATGGGAAGAAAAAAATCATAAAAGCACAATTGTTAACCAAAGCGCAATTACAAAAAGTAATGGTTTAAAAATAATTATTGTTTATCCATCAACAAATAAAATAACTAGATATATTAATGAAAACGAAATAGAATTTGTTAATAACCAATTAACATATAATTTCTATATCGTTACATATAATAATTTAGATAGTTTAATTAAGAAATTAAAAGGTGATTAATTTTGAGTTTATTAGAAGTTACTAATTTAAATTTTAAATATAGCGATAAACAATTATTTAATGATGTTAATTTAAGAATCTTTAATAATGAACATGTAGTTTTAGTAGGTCCAAATGGAACTGGTAAATCGACTTTTTTAAAACTATTATATAAAGAAATTAAACCTGATAGTGGCAATGTAGATTGGTTAGGTGTAAAAAAAGTTGGTTACTTAGATCAATACGTTAAGATTAATTCAGAAACAGTAGTTAAAGACTATATTTATGCTGTTTTTAATGAACTTTTTAAAAAAGAAGCTCAAATGATTGAGTTATACGATCAAGTTAATAAAACAAATAATGATACTGAAGTTGAAAAGTTAATTAATTATGCAGCAAGTATTCAAGATGACCTAATAGAAAATGATTTTTATGCAATTAAGTCCTTAGTTAATAGTGTCATTTATGGACTTGGTTTAGATGAAGAAGTCTTAGATATGAAAGTTAAGCATCTATCTGGTGGAATGCGGGCTAAAATAATTTTAGCTAAACTATTATTAGAAGAAAATGATGTTTTATTATTAGATGAACCAACGAACTTTTTAGATATAATGCATATTGATTTTTTAGCAACATTTTTAAATGAATATAAAAAGGCGTTTATAGTAGTTTCTCATGACGTTAGTTTTATTAAGAGGATTGCTAATGTAGTAATCGCGATTGAAAATAGTAAAATAAATCGTTATAAAGGTGATTATGATTTTTATTTAAAAGAGCGGTTAATCAGATTTGATCATCATCAAAAAGCTTATGAATCTCAGCAACGTTTAATTAAAGAAACTAAAGAATTTATTGATAAAAACATTGTTCGTGCATCAACAACTAAACGTGCTCAAAGTAGAAGGAAGATGTTAGAAAAAATAGATAAAATATCTAAAGTTAAAAAAGATCCAACCTATCATTTTGAATTTATTACTAAAAGCAGTAATGGAATTGATGTTTTAAAAATTGAAAATTTAGAAATTGGCTATAATAATGAGGCTTTAGTTGATAAATTAAACTTTATTATTAGAAATAAAGAAAAAGTTGTAGTAACTGGTAAGAATGGTGTAGGAAAATCAACATTTATTAAAACTGTTTTAAACAAAATACCTAAAATATCTGGTAATTATTCGTGGATTGAAACAGCTAATATTTCCTATTTAGAACAAGATTCTTTTTTTACGACAAGTGATAGTGCATTTGCAGCTATCCATTATAAATATCCTAATTTATCAAATACAGAAGTAATGAGTTTACTAGCTTCATATGGAATAAATTATGAAATGGCTAATAGAGCGTTAAATACGTTATCTGGTGGCGAACAAACTAAAGTTAAATTAGCTTTACTAAAGTATGAATATGGTAATGTTTTAATACTTGATGAACCAACAAATCACTTAGATGTTAATGCTAAAGAAGCTTTAAAAGAGGCATTAATTAATTATCAGGGAACATTGATTTTAGTTTCGCATGAAAAGGATTTTTATGAAGAAATTTGTGATTATGAAATAATGATATTTTAAAATTGACGATAACTAAGGTTTTATATTGAAATAGAATTATTTTTTTGATATACTATTAAAGTAAGTTTGGAGGGATGAACATATGCGTGAATTAGTTAGATTAATTTGTACTGAATGCGGTGAAGAAAATTACTATACAGATAAAAATAAAAGTAAAACTCCTGGACGTATTGAAATGAAAAAATATTGCCCAAGAGAAAACAAGCACACTCTACATAGAGAAAAAAGATAATATGTATAAAAAAAGAGTTTTTACACTCTTTTTTTATATCTATAGCTTGTTAAAATTAAAACAAATGCAATAATAAAGATGATTACTGAGGAATTAAATAATAGCAATGCGTTCTTATTAAATAAAAATGCACCAAATAATTGACCAATGATAGTACCAATTGATAAAAATGATTGTCTAACCCCGGTAATCTTACCCATGTTATCTTCATTTGCATAACTAGATATATAGGATTGTTCAATAGGTAAGAAGATTGCTTTAATAGCGGTATAGATTAATAATAGTGAATATGCTGCTAATAAGAAGTTGTTCAATCTAAAAGTTATAAAAACTAAGATTGCACTAATAATTTGTAATGTAGCCATTAATTTTAGTTTGTTTTGATTGTATTTATTAATAATTGGAACAATAATAATGCTTGTAATAACAGAAATTATTCCAACTATTAGTTTATATGTACCAAGATCGCTGGGACTATATTTTTTAAGTTCAAAGTAAGGATCAATAAATTTATCAACATTACTAGAAGCAGTATTAATTAAAGCTAAAGCAATTAGAAAGATAATTAAATCTTTTGATAGAAATTTAATTTGTTTAAAACCTTCCCAAAAGTAGGTTTTTTTATTTTCTTTAATTTCTATTTGTTGATTTTTAGGATTTATCTTTAAAGGTTTAAAAAATAAAAGAATTAATACT
>DUUA01000133.1 GCA_012841765.1 Acholeplasmataceae bacterium | reverse complement strand
GGTCATTTTATACCTTCACATCAAATCAAAGTGCATTCTCTCTCCTAAAATATATAAATTTTTATGCATATATTAATATGGCTACTGATATGATTAAATACCTTAATACAGCAGTGTTTTCTGGACTTCTAAATAAAAACATAATTTTATTAATTTCCTTGATTTTCTTTTTATGCCTTCTCTTATTTTTATGTATTTATCTAAACAGCAAAATTAATCCATGTCATTGTGGACATATCTATACAATTAAAACGAAACTTACTAAACTAGTATCTAAAGTTAAAGATAAATTTTATGAAAAACTTGGATTTGTTGGAATGGAGCTTTACAAAATATTAATTCATCAAAAGGGACTTTTAATAATCATTATCCTTGTTTTTGCATTGCAATATAATAGTAGTGATGAAAAGATATATTTTTCTGACTCAGACTATATTGTTAATGATTTTTATGATATGTACAGTGGTGAACTTACTCAAGATACGAAGAATTACATAAATGAATGGCAAAATAAGATATGGAATCCAGAACAATCGATTCATACATTTAACCCCAATCTTTTAATAAGTGAGCAAAAAGCAATAAGCAAAGTAATAAATCATGTCGATTATCTTGAAAATTTAAAGGATACTAAAGGGATAGAAGGTTGGCTTGTTAATCCTAGAAGTTATAATCATTTGTTTGGCAATGATTATTATTCGAAGCAAATCGTATATGATGTATTGGCATTAATTTTTTTAGTATTTGCCTTATCAGCTGTGTTTTCATATGAAGAAAAAAACAATGTAAAAACTGTTATTCATACTACAGCTAATGGAAGAGTAAAGCTATTTATGTCAAAGATAATATCTGTGATTATATTAACAACAATTATATGGGGTTTAGTATATGGCGCCCAACTCCTTGAAATAAATAAACATTATAATTTTACAAATTTAGAAGCGCCAGTACAAAGTCTTGATTTTTTTGAAAATATAAACATAAAATGTTCTCTTGGTGACTTAATCTTTATAGTTAGTCTATTGAGATTATTTGTGCTTATTTTAATATCCTTTATAATTTGCTATATATCTAACCGAGTAAGTTTAATTAAAACAATCATTATATCAATAGTTATATTTCTTATTCCTGAATTCTTATCTAACTTAACTATACCTATATTCAACTATATTTCTGCTATAAGAATTATAAATGTTACTAGTGTACTGTTAGTTAAAAATGGTTTTATCATAATGCTTATATATATTGCAATTCTTGTGGTTCTTGGACTTATTGTCTTATATAAAACTAAAAAAAATTGGTGTAATAATAAAAAGCAAAAGGGAGAATAAAATGAAGGAATTCAGGTTAGAAATAAAAGATTTATCTAAAAGTTATGGAAGTGTAATAGGATTAAATAATTTTACATTTACTTTTAGACAAGGTGTTTATGGAATTCTGGGGCCAAATGGTTCGGGAAAAAGTACTTTAATGAATCTAATAACTGACAATATTCAAAGAACATCAGGAGAGATTCTTTTAAATGGTAATGATATTTTAAAGTTAGGAAAAGAATATAGAAAATGTATTGGTTATATGCCACAACAGCAAGGGCTTTACCAATCGTTTACACCCTACCAATTCCTTTTGTATATTGCTTCCTTAAAAGACCTTAATAAAAAAGAGGCAAAAACTCAAGTCATTGAATTATTAACTTTAGTCAATTTGAAAGAACAGGCTCATGATAAAATTAGTAGTTTTTCAGGTGGAATGAAACAACGTGTACATTTAGCCCAGAGTTTACTTGGAAGCCCATCCATTCTCATTATAGATGAACCTACAGCTGGATTAGATCCTAGTGAGCGAATTAACATAAGAAATATGATAGCAGATTTGTCAAAAGACAAAATTGTTATTTATTCTACACATATAGTTAGTGATATAGAAAGTGTAGCTGATGAGGTCATACTTTTAAAAGATGGAGAATTAGTTAAATCAGCAACTTCTTTTGAATTAGTTCAATCAATTAAGGGAAAAGTTATAGAAAAAATAGTTAGTAAAGATAATTTACCGGATTTGAGGAGAAGTTATCCATCCAATAATATTATACAAAGTGAAAAAGGGCTACGTTTTAGAATTGTAAGTGATATAAAACCAGAGGATTTTGAAGTTGTAAAGGAAAATATTACTCTTGAAGATGTGTATTTGTATTATTGTAGATGATATAGACTGATATTATATAGAAAAGCTTATAAAAGAAATGTTAGAAGTAATAATTAGACAAAGATAATTATGTAATGTGTATATCATCATTTTAATTTACAGTGACTTTTTAATGAATAAATAACACAAGAACAAGCGGACGATTTAAGAGAGAAGTATTTATAAATATTAGGTGATATACCAAATCTCCTTTCTTTATATTTTATTATTAACTGTAATTTTGAGTACATCTTGAGTACATTGAGTATATCACATTTAAAAGTGGCTCAACAATGCACCTTTTAGCGACTAGAGACGGGTTCGAATCCCGTTTCGTGCTTATATAATTGGTACGCGAGAAATCTTAAAATTAAAGGATTCTC
>DUUA01000132.1 GCA_012841765.1 Acholeplasmataceae bacterium | reverse complement strand
TGGTGACCTGTACGGGACTTGAACCCGTGAATGTAAGCTTGAGAGGCTTATGAGTTAACCACTTCTCCAACAGGCCTTATGGTACGCCTAACAAGATTCGAACTCGTAACCTTCTGATTCGAAGTCAGATACTCTATCCAGTTGAGTTATAGGCGCATTTAATACTTATGTATATTATCATAATATATCTATTAATTCAATAATTAATATAAATAAAAACTGGAATATAGGAATATATTCCAGTTTAATCTCTGTATTAATTATATGTAATTGCATTAACCATATCTTTATCTAATCTTTTAATAAATTCAATAATTATCTTTACAGCATTTTTATAATCATCGTAATGAATAACTGAAGTGTGCGCATGAAGATAACGTGTAGCTACAATAAATGACATTGAAGGTGCTCCGTCATGAGCAACATGCATTTGAGAAGCATCAGTTCCTCCGCGTTGTAAATGATCTAATTGATAAGGGATTTTTAATTCATCAGCAACTTTCATCATTTGTTCTCTTAATTCTAAATGACCAATTAAACCACCATCAAAAATTAACATTACAGGACCATTTCCTATTTTTATATGTCCATCAGTTCCAGGAATATCATAAGCAATACCAGTATCTAAAGCAATAGCAATATCAGGATTTACCATTTGAGCAACAGTTTTAGCTCCTCTGCAACCTACTTCTTCTTGAACTGTTCCAGCTGAATAAACAACATTTGGATGTTCTACATCTTTGAGTCCTTTAATAACTTCTATAGCAATTGCACAACCAATTCTATCATCCCAAGCTTTTCCAAGCAGATAATTATCATCCCCCATTTGTTCAAAAGTTGTATATGGTGTAATCGGATCTCCAATTTTTATTCCAAGTTTTTCCGCTGATTCTTTATCTTTAACACCAATATCCATAAACATATCTTTAACATCAACAGGTTTTAATAATTGTTCTTTTTGTAAAATATGTGGCGGAATTGAACCAATAACAGCCCTTATCTTTTTACCATTACTTGCAGTAATAGTATATTTTTGACTAGACATTACTTGACTCCACCAACCACCTATTGTTTGAAATTTAAGGAATCCATCATCTGTAATTTGCGTAACAATCATTCCAATTTCATCCATATGTCCTGTTATTAATATTTTTGGCCCTCCAGCTAATCCTTCTTTTTTTGCAATAATTGAACCAAGTCTATCATATGATAGGTTCTCCTCTGGTAGAACAGTAAGAAATTCTTTCTTCATAAATTCACGAACTTCTTTTTCATGTCCGCTTACGCCATCAATTTCCGAAATGTTTTTTAAAAATTTTAATTCTTGTTTAGTCATAATTAATTAAGTATGTTTTCCTCTCTCTTTTCTTCTTGCTTGTCAACAATGACATCTTTTCTTACAGCTTCTGCCGGCTGATCTTTAACTTTAATATTCTTTGTTTCATCAATTGCTAATGAATCAAGACGATAATTTTTATAACCTCTTGAACCGTGCAGGATCAAGATTAAGGCTGCTAAGATAGCTAGACCTAAAATAACGAATCCTAATGTTTGGCTTGTGAATCCTCCAGAAACAATAAACCAAGTACCTATAGTTATAAAAGCTAAATGAGCAATAAAAATAATTGGTGAAGTTCTTTCTTTAAATAAACTTGTACCCAAAAAATAAATAACAGCACGAGAATATAATATCGCTCCAAGTAAATAACCATACACTTTATTCAAATCTGGATTATCTTTTAGACCAAAGTATATTAAGAGCGCTCCTAATACTATATTCAAACTAACTTCAACAGCTAAAACAATTTTCATTGTTTTTGTTTTTGTAGTTCTTAATAAAGGAACAACTCTAAATAACCCAAAAATTGTTAAAATTATACCGGTAACAACATAAACAATCGTGGATTCAATTGCTACTGTTATTCCTAAACCTATTAGTATAGCTGCTCCTACCCACTCAAATATCCATAAATATTTTTTGAAAAAATTTGTCATAATTACATTTTCTCCTTTGTTTTTACACCAATCAACTCAAGACCATTTTTTAAAACAGTTTGGACAGCTTTTAATAATGTTAATTTTTCATTAGTTTCCAAAACATTATCCGAAATAACTTTCTCATCATTATAATAACTATGTAAATCAGAAGCTAACGCATATACATATTGACAAATTTTATGTGGTAATCTTTTCGTTGCCGCTTCTTCTATATATTGAGGATATTGAATTAAATCTAAAACCAACTTTGACGATGAATTTAAGTTAAGTAACTTAAATTCACTAACTTCAACAAACTCAATATTTCTTTCTTCCAAATTTCTAAACAATGAGCATATTCTTGCATATGCATATTGAACATAAAACACAGGATTATCATTTGTATTTTTAATAGCTAAATCAAGGTCTAAATCCATATGGGTAGATAAAGACTTAGAAATATACATATATCTTAATGCATCGCTCCCAACTTCGTCTATTAAATCTCTTAAAGTAATAGATTTCCCACTTCTTTTGCTCATTTTAATTTCTTTACCATCTTGAATAGCTCTTACCATTTGTAAAATTTCAACATCTAACAAATCAGGATTTCCCCCTACAAAAGCAATAGCAGCTTTTAATCTTGGCACATACCCATGATGATCACTACCTAAGACATCTATTAAATGTGTATAACCTCGTAATAACTTATTATGATGGTAAGCCACATCAGGCAATAAATAAGTCATATTACCATCACTTTTAACTAAAACTCGATCTTTTTCATCACCATGCATAGTAGTTTTTAACCAAACAGCACCGTCAAGTTCATAAGTATAACCTTTATCTATTAAATATTTTAACGTTTTATCAACATCATTATTATCATATAATGATTTTTCACTAAACCAAGTATCAAAAACTACATTAAAATCTTTTAAATCTTTTTTTAAGCCAGCCAGCAAATATTCTAATCCAAAACTTCTAAAATATTCAAGCCAGTCGTTTTCTAAAAAATAACTCCCTTTATCTTTTTTGATAATCTTAGCAATTTCAATTATTTCTTTTCCGTGATAATAGCCATCTTCCAACTTAATTTCAAATCCAAACAATTCTTTATATCTTTCATAAATACTATGAGTTAAATTTTCAATTTGTTTACCAGCATCATTTACATAATGCTCAGTTGACACTCTATAACCAGCTTTCTTTAAAACTCTAGCAAGTGAATCACCATATGCAGCACCTCTGCCATGACCTATATGTAAATATCCAGTCGGGTTTGCGCTAACAAATTCCAAATTAATAAATTCATTACTTCCAATAGATAAATTTCCATAATTATTATTTTCCTTATTAATAAGGAAAACAACTTCATGTAAATACTTTCTATCAATAAAGAAGTTAATAAACCCACTTCCCTTGACTTCCATTTTATCTAAATTAAGATCTTTTAAAGATAACTCTTTTACAATTTCTTTTGCAATTATAACAGGGCTTTTCTTTAATTCTCTAGCTAGCCTCATTGCAACATTCACAGAATAATCTCCAAATGTTGAATCTTTTGGTACTTCGAAAAAAACATCTACATTTTTTTCATACAAATTTAAAATACTGCTTTTTATTTCTTCTTCAATTTTCTTTAATAATTCTTCAATCATAATTCGCTCCATACTTAATAACATTATACCATATTATTGAACTTTTGCTAACTATAAAAGTAAATAAAAAATAGATAAATATATTTATCTATTTTTTAAATCGGATCCACGAAGCCGTTATTATCATGTGAAACCACATTCTCAAAAAGTGGTTATCTCTATATTTGCATAGTATCGGGATTCTTAGAAAAATCCTAAGCATTCAACTCCCACCATACCTCAATATCCTATATATAAGTGTTCGGTCCGCATATTTATAAAAACGCGAACTCCCCAGATCCTATATATATTATATCATATTTCAACTAATTTTTAAATAAAACTACTCATAAACCCAAGATAAACCTATCCCACCAAAGCCAATATTAATAGCAATAACGGCCGTCATTTTATCAAAAAATTTAATTGTAACATCTTTTAGTTCTTTAGCACCTTCAATTAATTTTTGGAGTTTTTTAATGCCTTCACGGTTATAAACATGGCCTAAATATATTATCATTCTTTTTGTTTTTTTCTTAGAATCTTCAATAATCTTTTCAACAATTGCTGCATGAACTGCAGATTCAGTTCTATATTTATTAGTTACTTCTAAGATACCTTCTTTATATTCTAACATTGGTTTTACTTTTATAAGATTTCCAATAGCAGCTCTGATTCTAGAAATTCTTCCAGAAATTTTTAAAGCATTTAAATTTTCCATATTTAAAACTACTGTGCTATTTCTAGTTAACAATTCAACATGTTTTTTCATTTCTGCAATTCCCATTCCACTATCTAAATCTTCCATTGCTAAATCATAGATTAATAATGACCCAATTGATGCAGAAAGAGTATCAATAACATGGATATTGACATTATCAATTTCCATTTTACCAATATTAGCTGCTTGATAAGTCCCAGATAAAGTTGATGAAAGAGTAAAACATAAAATATCAGTAGCTCCTTCTTCCTTTAATCTCAAAAAAGCTTCTTCAAACAATTCAGGAGCTGGTTGGCTACTACCAACTTTAACACCATTTTTAACATTTTCTAAAACTTCATCAATATAAATTTCAACTTCATCTTTATAACTAACTCCATCTATAATTACATTTAATGGAATAATTGTTATATTTCGTTTTTTAATTTCTTGTTCAGTTAAGCCAAAAGTGCTATCAGCAATAATTCTAATATTT
>DUUA01000131.1 GCA_012841765.1 Acholeplasmataceae bacterium | reverse complement strand
TTAAAAATAGTAAGAATAAATTACCCAACTACATCAAATGGATTAAGTCATTTGAATCCTTTGATTCAATAGAAATGTTTCAAAGATTAGTAGGTAAAGTCACAATCGTTAATACATCTAACATTAACATTAAGTTATCCTTAAATCATCTTGAGGATAGGAATTTACACATTACTAGTTTTTCTATTCAAATCAAAGTAGGAAATATACTAAAAGAATTAAATTACCATATCTTTCTTTAATTGATTTGTTCAAACTCTTGTTGTATACGTTATTACAGTTGGTTCAAACTCTTGGATTGTAAAATATTGTAGCTCATTAAAGCAAAGAAAAAGCCTACCGGTCATGTTGGATTTATTACCAGTAGGCTGCAATTTTAATGAAAATCGCCCATTTTAGGGCAAAATCGTATGTTTTTTGGTCATTTTTAGTTACCAAAGTAAGATTATATTGGAGGTCCCAGTCGGATTTGAACCAACGATCAAGGTGTTGCAGACCATTGCCTTACCACTTGGCTATGGGACCATATTAAAAACTTTCTAACGAAAGCTTTTATAGTATATCAATACTTTATCAAAAATTCAAGAGTTTTATAAAAAAATCGCTTTAAATTTTAACCATTCTTTCAGCATCAATAACAAAAATAGTAGCTCCACCAATTGAAATTTCGATTGGGGTTCCAGTAAACATACCAAATTCACTAATTACAGAATTAGGAATCATTTCTTTTCTAGTTTTTGAATTATCTGAAACAATTTGAATTAACTGATCAACTTTTTCAGCTTTTGTTCCAATCATAATAACAGCATTTCCTCTTTTTAAAAAGCCACCTTTTGCAGAAACTTGTGTGCAAAAAAAGTTTTTCTTAATTAATTCTTTCATTACATTTGAACTATCATCTGAAGACACAATTACTATAACTAATTTCATAAATCCACCCCGCTTATACTTTATTATATCATATTAAAATAATATTTCTATACCTTTATTTTTATATAAAAAAATATAAAAACTGTTTCAATTAAGAAACAGTTAATCAATTATTTTAAAAGATTTAAAATATCTTTTTTAGGTCTATATCCAATAATCTTCTTTGCTGCTTTTCCTTCAGAAAAAAGGATAACTGTTGGAATGCTAGCAACGCCAAACATTTGTGCTAATTCCCCTTCAAGATCAACGTTAACTTTTCCAACTGCATATTCACCATTTGACTCTTTTGCAATTTCAGAAATAACAGGTCCTAACATTTTACATGGTCCACACCAAGCTGCCCAAAAATCAACAATAATTGGGACTTTAGAATTTAGAACTAATTCTTCAAAATTCTTCTTTGTAATTTCTAATTCCATTTATATTTTCCTCCTAATATAAATTTTATTATACACTAAAAGAGGTAATTAATAAACTATTATGCATAAAAAAACCAGAAACAAGTTTCTGGTTTTAAAACATTATTTGTGTTCTGTTTTCCATAATCCATGAATATTACAAAACTCATAAGCTGCTACAACTTTCTCTTTATCATCAAGAACAAAGTTTGCAATTGGTGCATCTCCAGGATTTAAGAATTTTTTCTGTAAACCTTTATTTGTAAGCAAATAAATAAATTGAATATAATGTTTTTCAACCATTGGATGTAAAACACCGCCTACAGTAACCTTAACTTGATTTCCTTTTACTTCAATAACTGGTAAATGTTTTTCGTAAGCTTCTTCTTCAGTTTTAGTTTCAAGTACTGTCATTTGTTCTCCACAACATACAACTCTAACTCCAGAATCATAAATCATTTCAATAATATTTCCACAATGTTTACAATAATAAAATTTTGGTTCTTTCATATAAACTCCTTTCAAATAGCATCTACGCTAATATAATTATAACATATTTTTAAAATATAATAAAGAGCAACACTATTTAATGTTTAATCCAACAAAATCACTTACTGGTAAAGAAAATGAAACAGCATGAGCATCAGTATTAATACTAGCTTCTTCATTAACATTTTTCATGATATTTTCTTGAATTGCTAAATCAGAAAGAATTAAAATTAAAGCTTTTTCTGGTTGAATAGTAATTCCAAAAAACTTTTTTGTTTCTTTATTTAAAGTTCCTCTGCCATGAATAATAGTTCCGCCTTTTGCACCGGCTTTTTTTGCAACTTCCATTACTTCATCAGCATAATCGTGATTGCATATTATAACTACTAATTGTGCTTGATTTTTATTCATTTAAATTTCCCTCCCACTCATCATTTGTAAGATATTTTAAAGCTTTAATACCACTTATACAGCTTAAATCAATTGTAAAAGCAATACCTCTTCCAGGAATATCAAACTTCATTTTCCTAATCAACATTTTAAAAATATCGCGAATCAATGTTTCTTCTAAAACTAATAAAATAAGATTTTTAGAAGTCACACCCAATCCTAAATAATTTAAAATTTCATTATTAGCTGTTCCTTTAGCATTTGTTAAAAATTGAAATGATGTAGAATATTTATTTAATAATTTTTCTAACTTAGCCAAGTAATTGTGATCAACAATTATGATGAGTAATTTATAAATTTTATTCATTATTTGCTCCCTTCCCAAAATAGATTATTTCTTCTTTTTGATCATTGAGAATAGCTGCTTTTACTTTTATTTTATAAATTAAACCTACTAATTGTATGGTAATTAGAGGCATCATGGACACAAGGGTCACAAGTCCAAAAGCATCCTGAAAAATATTGGCTCCTTCAATACTTTGAGCTGCTCCAATAGCAAATGGCAATAAAAACGCAACTGTTAAGGGTCCTGATGCTACACCTCCAGAATCAAAAGCAATAGCAGTGAATATCTTAGGAGCAATTAAAGTCAAAGATAAAGCTAATAAATATCCAGGGATTATTATCCACCAAATTGAGAATCCAGTTATTACTCTAACCATTGCTAGACTAACGGCAATACCATTACCAACAGCCAAAGCTACCATCATTGTTTTTCTTGTTATTCTACCATCGGTAATTGAATCAACTTGATTATTCAGAACATGAACTGCAGGTTCTGCTATTACAATTACCATACCAAATAAAAGACCCATTGGAATTAATAACCAATTATAAGTGGTTTGCGCAATTTGAGATCCAAAATTACTACCAAATGTTAAAAACCCCATATTAGCTCCAGCCAAAAATAAAACTAGCCCGATGTAAGTTATAACAAAACCAAATAAAATGGAAATCAAATTTCGTTTCTTTTGTTTAAAAATAAATATATTCATTATTAAATATATTAGTAAAATAGGCGATAAGGCAATTAATACTTCTTTTAAATATTTAACAATATTAATATTAACTACATTAAAAAACTGTTTTATGTTATCTATATTATGCAAACTATTAAT
>DUUA01000130.1 GCA_012841765.1 Acholeplasmataceae bacterium | reverse complement strand
TTAAAAATATATTAAATGATGAAGAAAAATATGATATCGATTATAGAAAAGGTCATATAATGGATAGTGGTAGTGAAAAGTTTAATAAAGATTTATCATCCGATGTTTTTTTAATTGAAATGTTTAAAGATGAAGACAGTAAAGTTCACACTGATGCAGTTGAAGAAGCATTTGTAATTGGTAATAAAATCATTGAATTACATGAAAATAAGAATATTGATAAATACAGTGATGTTGCAATACTTGCAAGAAACAAAAAGAATTTCAAAATCTATAAAGATGTTTTTAAATATTTAAATATTCCAATTCAAATTCAAGTAGATCAAGAATTAAAACAAACTTACTTATTAAAATTAATTGCAAATATACTGAAACTAGCTTTAATATTGGATTCTGATAATAAAAAATTATTTAATGAAAAAAGATTTTTATATTTATCTATTATAAGAAGTGAATTATATGAAAAAGATGATTTCGAAATATTTAATAGTTTATTAAATCTTAGTGATCCTACAATTAAAACCTTAAAAATTGCTCCCGAAATATATAGTAAGTTAAGATCTGTTAAAAAAAACATTATTACTAAATCAAACTTTGAAATTATCGATAATGTAATAAAAGAATTTGATTTTTATAAAAAGATTAGTATTACTAAAAAAGCAGTAGAAAAAAATTATCAAATTAAATATTTATACAAAACAGCTAAAACATTGTCAGACTTATCAATTAATGGTGAAGACTTTGTCAATTATGTCTATAATTTAGCTTATGATGATGATATTAGACTACAAGTTAGTGTTTTAGAAGATAAAGATGAAGATAGTGTTAAGGTTACAAATATCCATCAATCTAAAGGATTAGAGTATAATACTTTATTTGTTGCAGGATTGAATAAAGAGTTTAATAAAGGAACAGTTAGATCTTTTAATTTTACGAATGTGGGACTATTTAATTTCAATTTAAAAAACATAAATAAAGATAATAATATTTTAGCTTTAAATGAATATATTAAAGATTACCGAATTAGTGTTGTTTTAGAAGATAATTTAAAAGAAGAGTTAAGACTTTTATATGTTGCCTTAACAAGAGCAGAAAAAGCTCTTTATTTAGTTTCAACACCAAAAAATGATTATATTAAGTTAAATAGTTTTGCTGATTACTTATACATAAATGATTTCAAAAAGTTTATTAAAAATGAAAATATTGAAACTCATAATAAGTATGTAAAAACTACAGATTATTACACACATATAAAGGCTAATAATTTATACTATGATGAGAAAATTGATAGTTTAGAAAAAATTGAATTTAATTATAATCTTTTACAAGAAAACAGTAAAAAGGCTTCGTCAGAAATTCTAAATTTAATTGATAATAAAGTATTTAATAGTATAATTTCTGGAACTAAACTACATTTAGATTTTGAATATCAAGATCTAAATAATAGTTTAGTAAATAGATTATATAATACTAAATTTAACGATAAAATGTTAAAAGATGCAGAAATAATAACTGAATATGAATTTACAACTTTAATTGATGACGAACAAATTACAGGAATTATTGACCTTCTAGCTATATATGAAG
>DUUA01000129.1 GCA_012841765.1 Acholeplasmataceae bacterium | reverse complement strand
AGGATATAAAAATGAAATTTAATGATTTTAAATATGTAAGACCTAATATAGAAGAATACACTATTAACGCCCGCAAACAATTGGCTTTAATTGCAACTAATCATAGTGCATTAGAAGAAATTAATGCAATAAAAGCGCTAAACCAATTAAATGATGAAATTGAATCTATGTTTACCTTAGTATCAATTAGACATAGCATTAATACTAAAGATGAATTTTATGCTAAAGAAAATGATTTTATAGATGAACAAATGCCAAATCTTGAAGCAATTAGTAATGAGTACAATAATAAAATATTAAAAAGCAATCATCGAGATGTTTTAGAAAAAGAGTTTGGCAAATTAATTTTCACACAAGCTGAAGTCGCTAAGAAAACTTTTAATTTAGAAATTATTGAAAACTTACAATTAGAAAATAAGTTATCTACTGAATATAGTAAATTGACTGCAAGTGCACAAATTGAATTTGAAGGCAATGTTTATAATTTAAGTCAAATGTCACCCTTTACACAAAGTATTGATCGCGAAACAAGAAAAAAAGCAACATTAGCGGTTTCTAAATTTTTCAATGATAACTTAGAACAGTTTGATAGAATTTATGATGACTTAGTTAAAGTGCGAACTGAAATTGCAAGAAAATTAGGTTATCAAAACTTTATTCAATTAGGCTATGATCGCTTAGGTAGAACCGATTACAATGAAGACGATGTTAAAAATTATCGTAGTCAAATTTTAGAAGACGTTGTTCCATTTGTTAATGAATTAAATTTACGTAAAGCTAAAAGATTAAAAATTGATAATCCACAAAGCTATGATTTAAACCTTTCATTTTTATCGGGAAACCCAACTCCAAAAGGCGATCGTTTTTGGCAAGTAGATAAAGCTATTAAGATGTATAGCGAAATGTCTAAAGAAACTAAGGATTTTATTAATTATATGGTTGATAAAGATCTCTTAGAATTAGATTCTAAACCAGGAAAAGCGGGTGGTGGTTATTGTACATATATTCCAAAATTTGAAGCGCCATTTATTTTTGCAAACTTTAATGGTACAAGCCATGACGTCGATGTTTTGACTCATGAAGCAGGACATGCCTTCCAAATTTATCAGAGTAGAAATTTAATTCCTGAATATAGATGGCCAACAATGGAGGCTGCAGAAATCCATTCAATGAGTATGGAATTCTTAGCGTGGCCTTGGATTGATGAATTCTTTTTAGAAGACACTGATAAATATAAATTCTCACATTTATCAGGTGCAGTATCATTTCTACCATATGGTGCTTTAGTTGATCATTTTCAACATGAGGTTTATGAAAACCCAAGTCTTTCTCCAAAAGAGCGAAGAACACTTTGGCGAAAATTAGAGAAAATGTATTTACCATTTAAAAAATATGATGAAGATCAATTTTTAGAAGACGGTGGTTTCTGGTTAAGACAAGGTCATATCTTTAATAGTCCATTTTATTACATTGACTATACCTTAGCACAAGTTTGTGCATTCCAGTATTGGGAAATGAGTAGAAATAATTATGAAGCAGCTTGGAATAACTATTTAAGCCTTTGTAAACAAGGTGGAGCAAAGAGTTTCTTAGAGTTGGTTGAATTTGCAAAATTAGTTAATCCCTTTGATAAAGGAAGTATTAAAGAAATTATTAAACCAATAAAAAAATATTTAAATAACATTGATGATTCAAAGTTTTAAAATAAATACAACCAAATTTTTAAAACCCCAAATATTTTTATATATTTGGGGTTTTTCTATGAATTTTTTTACAATAAAATAAAAATATAATAAGTT
>DUUA01000128.1 GCA_012841765.1 Acholeplasmataceae bacterium | reverse complement strand
AAATAAGGAGGGACTTATGAAGAAAGTTTTGTTTATTTTTATATTAATGGTCTTTTTTAACTTAATAACAGTAGATGCTATAACTATCATCACAACAACAGGGACAGATAAAACAGCTGCAATAACTGAAAACAATGATCAAATAACTCCAAGCATTTACAATTGGAATAAAGAATTTGATTATCCTATTAACTATTACGATGCAAAAGAAGGGAGACTAATACCATCATTATTTTCTTTAAATGAAGAAAATACTTTGAAAAATGGGAAGGTATTTACTAGTTTACTAAATAAAAAAGACGATGGGAAAGATTACCAAATTTGTAAAATATTACCAATTGAAAATGATAAATATTTAATGTTTGGAGCATTAAAAATTAATGATAATTTTGTTCCAGTTATAAACTATTATGAAAAGAATATTCTAATATGGCAATATACCTATAGCAATATTGGAAGAGGAAGGTTTGTTAGCGGTGTGCTTGGTGATGGTGTGATTCATTGCCTTGGCGAATATGAACAATTTGATTCTTTTACAACTGATATTTTAGTTCTTGAAATATCATTAACTGGTGTTTTGAATCAAATGAAATTAATAAAAGGTAACAAAAATGCAAAAGCTCACGAGATATATAATTCAAAAGATGGAATTTATTTTGTAACTGAAACCCCATCATATACTTTAGATTATCAAGGAGTAAATCAAATGGGAATTGGGGTGTTTTTAAGTAAATTAACTTATAACTTTGAAGTTCTCAAGATGTTTTGTGTTAAAAATTTTCAAGGTGCTGACTATTTAGCATCTTTTATGGCTGATGATAAATTGATAGTTTATTTAGCTGTTAAAGGTATGGGACCTTTTCCATATATTGCACCTGAAGGTTATACGGAAGCATTTGTTAGTTTAGATAAATATGCTGAAGATATTGAATATAATAAATTAAACGAAAATTATTATATGGATCATAACTTTTTATTAAGTGATCAAAATAGTTATTATATTGGTGGTTATGATTGTAATAAAAATGAAATAATAGTTTCTGAATATAGTAAAGATTTCAGATATAAAACAATAAGATATTTTAATATTTTTAATTCTGATGAATTAGTCATAAATATCAACAATGTTAAGATAGAAGATAATCATATCTTAATTATTAATACTCAAAATATCTTTTCAGGAAATCATAAATATTATTATTTTTGTATTAATAAATACATGAAAAGAGGAGATATTTTAACATTTGAAATTGACGGAGAAGAATTTAAAAACATCTTTTTTTGCGATAATTATATATATTTAGCGATTACCAAGAGAATAAATAACCATGATGTTTTGTATGTTTATAAAATAGGTTTAATAAAACTTTATGAAAGAATTTATATGCGTAGTGAAAAAATGTATTTTAGCACTTTTATGACAATAAATTATAAAGAGATTGAGAGTATAAAAGTCTGTTATCAAGATGTAAATAGTTTAAAAACTAATAACTACTTTTTAGTACAAAATGATGGCGATTTTATGTGCATTAATGAGGCTAAAGTAAAGATGTTGCCTAGTACTAATATTGAAGAAGGAACTATTTATGATTTAGAGAAAAAGATTATCTTTAATGGGAAAGGCTATTTAAATAATCAAGAAATATTATCTGGCTATGTAATTAAAACTCCTGGATTTTATAGTTTAAAACAAGAATCTGAAGAAGGTGAAATTTATCTTACTGAATTTAACGTAGAAAATTTAAAAACAATAATTATTGAAGAAAAAATAAACAATGGAAGTAATATACCAGTCATTTCTAATGATAAAATAAAAGAAGCAGAAAGTAGAGATTTAAAATTAACTGGACAAGTAAATATAAATTCTCTTAAAAAAGACTTTCGAATTTATATTTTTATATTAAGCGTATTGCTTTTTTCTGGGTTTGCCTTTCTCCTGCCGAAAAAACTTTTAAGGAGGAATAAAAAATGATTAAATTATTATTTTTATTAATTTCTGTATTCTCTTCATTTGCTTATGGTAAACAAGATTATAATTTAATAATGTACCAGCTTGACTATAATTACAGTATTATTGGTGATACAAGTAATTATTTATTAGTAAATGAAAACTGTTATAAAATGATAGGTGTCAATGATTATGAATATAAATTTACTGGATTACAATATGGAAAAATAAAAGAAGCGAATAATCAAATATATGTTTTTGGCTTAAAAAACAATAAATTAATAGTAAATATCTTTACAAAATATGGAATATTTTT
>DUUA01000127.1 GCA_012841765.1 Acholeplasmataceae bacterium | reverse complement strand
TTGCTGCTTCCGTTCGACTTGCATGTATTAGGCATGCCGCCAGCGTTCATCCTGAGCCAGGATCAAACTCTCAAATAAAGTTTATATCCCGCTCCACCTGTTCCATTCAGTTTTCAAAGACCTTATTATAATATATCTGCTTTTTTCCGCAGTATGTACCATTATATATTATCATACATTGATTGTCAAGAAATAAAAGGCTATATTCCTTTGTAAATTTCTTGGCAGTGAATGTACCTCCACATACGCTTAATAAGTATACTATAAACAGCCTTTAAAGTCAACAATTTTAATAGATTAAATAAAAAATTAAACGAGACAAAATATATTCGTCTCGTTTAATAAATTATTAAATATTTAGTAAAGTTATTCTCCTGTTTCTATTTTTTCACTATCACTAGTTTCTGTTTCAATTTTTAAATCTTCACTATGAATTACTTCTGATTCTTTTCTTGGTAATATTAGATTTAATAAAACGCCCACAACAGCAGCTAAACTCATTCCACTTAAAGTAAAGTTTATAGTTTCGTTAGTTATTCCTATTACAGCTCCACCTAAACCAATAACCAACATTGCTGATGCAATAATCATGTTCCTTGTTTTATTTAAATCTACTTTAGAATTAATTAAAACCTTAATTCCATTCATCCCAATAAAACCATACAGAATAATACAAATACCACCCATTACAGCTAAAGGAATAGTATTAATAACTGCGATAAAGACATTGATAAAAGATAAACAGATTGCAATAACCGCCGCAAGTCCAGTTACCCAAACAGATCCTACTCTTGTCATTCCTACTACACTTGTATTTTCTCCATAAGTTGTATTAGCAGGACCACCAAACAATGCCGCAAAAGCAGTTGCAATTCCATCGCCTAACATAGTTCTATGTAGACCTGGATCTTGCAAATAATCTTCACCAGTAATTTCAGATAAAACAGCATGGTCGCCAATATGTTCACAAGCAGTAACAAAAGCCAAAGGTAGAATAGTCATTAATGCTGCAAAACTTATTTTAGCAACAGTAATAGTACTTGACCCTACAACATAAGATGCATCCTTAAATCCTAAAAAGATAAATTCAGGAAGACCAAACCATTGAGCAGGAGCTTTCAATACTGCAATTACAGGAGCAAAATCTATCAATCCTAAAGCAGCTCCTAAAATATATCCACCAACTATTCCTGATAAAAACGGAATAATTTTAAAGAATCCTTTTGCCTTAATAGCAACAAAAGCAACAATCAACACCGAAACAAGTGCAACAAGCATTACCTTCCAATCTCCACCTGAAATTAACCCAGCATTAGAAACTGCAGAACCAGATAATCCAAAACCAATAATTGCAATCATCGGCCCAATAATAATCGGAGGAAATACCACATTTATCCACTTTGTGCCAGCAAACTTAATAACCACTGCTATTATAATATAAACAATACCAACAGTAAATAACCCTGTAAGAACCGCACCATAGCTTCCTGCTATCCCCAGTTCTGGATTAAATCCTGATACAGCAATAATTGGAGTAATATACGCAAACGAACTGCCTAGATAAACCGGTACTTTTGCTCTAGTACAAACTATGTAAATTAAAGTACCAACTCCTGATGTAAATAATGCAACTGATATTGGTAACCCAGTTAAAATTGGGACTAATATTGTAGCACCAAACATTGCAAACACATGTTGAAAACTCAGCAAAAACCATTTTCCAGTTTTTGGACGATCCTTCGCTCCTAAAATCATTCTTTGATTCATTTTTTTTCCTCCTTTTTTTCTAGAAAAAAAGGTCTTAAAATAAGACCCTTATTGAATAAATATAAAATTTGAAATAATGAAAACATCTTTAATATCAAAGAAAGATGAAAAAAGTTTCTTGCAAGCAAGACCTGTTCTGCTATTAACAAATACTAAACTTTTTTTCATGTGTTCTCCTTGCTTAAAGAAAAGGCCTAATTCTAGGCCTAAAAATCCCTTGTAGGTGTTTTAGGCGTAGTCCCGAAATATTACGGCTTCGGGGTAGAAACTTTCAATCCTTATCATTGAACTTATACGGCTTTTTCACTTTTCTATAGTATTATATCAGCATCTAATTAATAACTCAAGAACTATTTAAAAATTTATTTTTGGATTATATTTAAACAAATCACTAACTGCTTTGTCATCGATAATATTTAATATTCCTTGCCCAATAATTTTAGCAATCGACAGTTGAGTAATTTTAGCTATTCTTTTATACTCAGGCAATTTAATAGAATTAGTAGTAATCACTTCCTTAATTGCTGAATTCTGCAATCTCTCTATTGCAGGGTCAGATAAAACAGGGTGTGTTGCCACAACATAAATATCTTTAGCACCGGCTAAAACAAGTGCATTAGAAGCTGCCGTTACAGATCCTGCAGTATCGACAATATCATCAACTATAATAGCGTTCTTCCCTTTAACGTCACCAATAATACTCATAACTTCAACCACATTTGGTCTTGGTCTTCTTTTATCAATAATTGCAAGAGGTGCATTGAAATTTTCAGCAAATTTTCTTGCTCTTGTAGCCCCACCGTGATCTGGAGATACAATAACAAAATCTTCAAGTTTCTTTTCTTTTATATATCTAACCATAATCGGAGCTGCCTCAAAGTTATCAATAGGTATTTTAAAAAATCCTTGAATCTGGGCTGCATGTAAATCCATTGATAAAACTCTAGTAGCACCAGCAACCTCCAATAAGTCAGCAACTAATCGTGCAGAAATAGGTTGTCTTGAAAGTGCTTTTCTATCTTGTCTAGAATATCCATAATAAGGCATTACCACATTAACAGTTTTTGCTGAAGCCCTAATTAAAGCATCAATCATTATTAATAACTCCATGTAATGTTCATTAACTGGAGCTGAAGTAGACTGAATAACAAAAACATCATGACCTCTCACAGTTTCCGAAATGTTTATATTTAATTCACCATCCGCAAATCTCGTTACATTACACTCTGATAATTCTATACCCATATATTCAGCAATTTCTCTTGCTAATTCAGGATTCGAATTTAAAGTAAAAAGTTTTACCTTCTTACCGTGAACAACTGCCATTTTTCATCCCCCCTTATACAAATTGATTATATCTTAATACCCTACTTTTTGCAATCCTAAAAAACAAAAAAAGCACATAGTGCTTATAATAATAAATTACCTTAAAAATACTTTTCCTCAATAAAAAGGATACCCTAAGGTACCTTTATTCTTCAGCATTATATTTTTCTAAAACTGCTTTTTCAATTTCTTCACGGGTAGCTGCATTTATTGGATGAGCAATATCTCGATATTTACCATCTTTAGCAGCTCTGCTTGGCATTGTAACAAATAAGCCTGCATCACCTTGAATCACTCTTAAATCATGGATAACAAAACAGTTATCAAAAGTAATAGACACTATTGCTTTTAAACGGCTTTCATTATCGATCTTCTTAACCCTAACATCAGTGATTTGCATAAATATACCTTCCCTCTCTTTACAACTGTATTATAACATTAAAATAAAATAATACAATAGTTTTTCTAAAAATTTGTGAAAACCTTATCATTTTTATCATTATTTATTGTTTAGTTAAATATTAGTTTATTTTATCTTCTATAAAAAAGGATTCAAAAACAAAAACATTATATTTTCTTTCAATATTTTGCTTTATTTGATTAATACATTTATTTTTATTATAAAGAGCGAAAATCGTCGGTCCAGATCCACTCATTATATTTAACTCACCACCCAAATCATGCTTAATATTATTCATTAAAATAGAAATTTCTGGATAACTTTCTTTATACACAGTTTCAAGATCATTCTTCAATTGATGTAAATTTAGATTAGCGATGTTATATTCAAAATTAAAATTGTTTTTTTCTCTATAATTTTCATATACTGTTTTGGTACTAATATTAACAGCTAAATTAACTAGTAATATTTTATATGGTAAAGATAATTTGACCTTATTTAATATCTCTCCCCTTCCCATTACATGACTAGTTTTTCCTGTAATAAAAAACGGAACATCGCTACCAATTATTTGCCCTAATTCTTCCATCATTTCAATAGAAAGATTTAAGTTCCATAACTTGTTCAATCCTCTAATTATGGCAGCGGCATCGCTGCTGCCCCCACCCAGGCCAGCTCCAATTGGTATTTTCTTGTTAATTTCAACTTTAACATTATTTTTTATATTATATTTATCTTTCACCAAAGTAATTACTTTATACATTAAATTTTCTTTTAGAGGTATATTCATTCCTTCTATGACAATATCTTCGCTATCTTTTAAAGTTATATTGTCACATAAATCAATTCTAGCCATTAATGTTTCAATATTGTGATATCCATCGAATCTTTTTTTCCCAACCTTTAAACCTAAATTAACTTTAGCATAAGCTTTTTCATAAACTTTATTCATTTTCAAATAATCCTTTATAAATATTTGCAATATTTATTAACGTTAATTCTTCACTTCTAACGGTTATTTTATATTTATTTTTCTCTAAATATTCATTAAGAACAGTTTTACTTATATGGTAAGATGCTGAAATATTATTCACTAAAGTCTTACGTCTATTTGCAAAAATATCACTAATAAATTTTAAAAACTTTTCATCATTTTTAATATTTAAATCAACAGGCAAATATTTCATTTTAATAACTGCGCTTTCAACATTAGGAATTGGCTTAAAACTATTTTTAGAAACAGTAAAGGCATATTTAGTTTTTGTTTTATAATCCATTAAAACAGAAAGTGCATTATAATCTTTTGTTTTTGGCTTTCCGGTTAATCTTTTTCCTACTTCTTTTTGCACCATTAAAACATAATGCATAATATTAAAATTATTTTCCAGTAAACGAAATATAACAGGAGTAGTAATATAGTAAGGTAAATTACTAATAACAATTATTTCATCATTTTTGTCAAATTCCATAATAACTTTGTTCATATCAATTTTTAGTATATCTTCATTAAACAGAACAAAATTATCCTCTTTTATTTCTTCTAGTAATATAGAACTCAAGCTTTTATCTAATTCAATAGCAACTATTTTTTTACATTTTTCAACTAATGGAAATGTAAGTGTTCCAAGCCCTGGTCCTATTTCTATAACACAAGTTCGATCAGTTACTTCAGCTTCTGAAATTATTCTTTGAACAACTTCATCATCTACTAAAAAGTTTTGCCCTAAATCTTTATTTATTCTTAAATTATATTTACTTATTAAATTATTAGTTCTTTTTAGTGTGCTCACTTTCATACTCCTTCACATATTTTTCTAATTGACCTCTTTCAACAGAAAACATATTAATTCTAGATAGGAATGTTTTTCCGTTATTATAACCAATATTAAGTTTCTTTCCAACATACTCTCTTTTATATGCTGAAAAAGAACTTCCTACTAATCCCCAATCATACAAATCTTGAAAAGAATATAAAAGTTTATTATTAGGTTTATAGTAATTATCTAAAGCATATCTAATATCTATCTCTCTAGCATGCTCTATACCGACTTTTCTTTTGTTTCTACTAATTGCCTTATTAGTATCTAAAAACGCATGAGAGACCTTAGAAAGGCTGTTTTCAAGAGTCTTTCTTATGATTCTTCCAGGACCATCGGGATCCAAGAATAATATTATTTCATTGTTTTTACTTAGCTTTATTAAATCTGAAATTAAACTTTTATCTATTGCGCTACCATTTGTTATCATTATTTGCATATTTGGATAAATGCTTTTTAATTTGGAATAATCATTTTTCCCTTCAACTACTACTATTGTTCCTCTTTTATTCATCTAAAAATTTAAGTTCTTCTTGCATACGTTTTAATTCATTAGGAATATCGATATTTTGAGGACATTTTGGCAAACATTCGCCACATTCTATACACTGAGAAAAATCTGCATCATTCTTTTTCAAATTAGAAAAAGGCCATTTAACACTTGCTTCATTTTTATACATTGCATAATCATTAAAGATACTAAAATTACCAGGGATATCAACGCCATGAGGACAAGGCATACAGTATCCACATTTAGTACAATTAACTTCAAAAATATTTTTTAAAGCCTTTTTGACTGTCATAATTAACTTATGTTCTTCAGGTTTTAAAGGAATAAAATTAGAAAAAGTATTTAAATTATCATCAACCATATACATTTCATTCATCCCACTTAAAATACATTTTACTCCTGGTAAACTGCCAACATATCTTAATGCCCAACTCGATAAACTAACTTCACTATTATAATCAGTAAATATTTTACTAACTTCTTTGTTGAAATTCGCTAATTTTCCACCTTTTATCGGTTCCATAACAACAACAGGAATATTCTTTTCTTCGCAATCAAAATAACCTTTAATACCTTGTTGAAACTCAGTGTCCATATAATTAAGTTGTATTTGACAAAAATCCCATGAATACATATTTAATATTTGTTTAAAAGTTTTATAATCATCATGAAAAGAAAAACCAATATTTTTAATTTTTCCTTCTTCTTGCCATTTTTTAACAATATCTAAAATTCCCCATTCTTTAATAGTTTCCATTTTTTCTTTGTTTAAAGCATGAAGCAAATAAAAATCAATATAATCAGTTTGTAGTGTTTTAAGTTGTAAATCAATAGCCCCTAAAACCTCTTCTTTAGTTTTTAAATAACCTAAACTAAGTTTTGTAGCCAAATAAAAACTTTCTCTAGGAAATCTTTTTAAACTCTCTCCCAAAAACGCTTCATTTTTACCATCAGTATAAGGCATAGCTGTATCAAAATAATTAACACCACGATCATATGCTTTTTTAATTAATTCATCTGCTTTCTCTTTTTCAATATTTCCATCTTTATCTGTTGTAAATCTCATTGCTCCATATCCTAATAAAGAAGTAGTTATTTTTTTATCATACCATTTTCTATATTCCATAATTCTTCCTTTCTATTTTTCTTATATATAATTATATCATATTATCAGGATGGTTGATAATTTTTATTAAAAAAAGACTCTCCGAAGAGAGTCTAATTTATTAATTAATCTATAGTATGACTTCCAAGCCCAGTATAATCATTTGTTGATGTAGCAACCCATTCAACACTTGGATCAAACACATCATCATGTATTCTATCTCCAGTAGTAACGCTTGATTTTCTAACCCATGTCATATCTTTAGTGTTTGGACCTTCAGCAGAACCATAGAAATCACCAGGGTCAACACCAAACTGTCCAAAAGAATCTAAAATTTCATCATTTTTCTTTAAAAGATAAACATCATCTCCATTATGGTTTATTGAACCACTAAATAAATCAGCTTTATCTTTTAATTCTTGGTCAGCTTTATCATTATTAGTGACAATCACTAATGTTTCTCCATTTTTTAAAATTCCTGTTAAGGCAATTGGAGGATTATAAGTACTTAAAGTTACAGCTCCATTTGCATATAATTCAACAAAATATCCTTCTAAATTAACATCAGCTCCAGAATTATTATAGATTTCCATCGCTTTATTATTTCCTGTCCCTTCAACATATTCTGAAAAGAATAAATTAGCTCCAGGAGTTAAATCAATAAATTTTGCTAGAACACTTACACTAAAAGTTTCAGTCGCTTCATTAAGAGTAATTGTTGCAGTTAAAGTAACTGCAGTATTTTCACTTGGTGCAGCAAATGTTCCGTCATTTGCAATGATAGCTACATTAGAACTTAACCAACTAATAGTAAGGCCATCATATAATTCATTAGCAACTGGCAAAACAAGATCAGTTTTGACTTCTTGGTCAACAACAAACATTGCTTCTAGCGCAGCTTTTGCTGCTGCAACTTTATCTAAGTCCGTTAATTCAGCACCTGCAACTTCGCTTACTGATCCACCATAAGGAAGAACTCTCCAGTAACCACCTGAATGGTGATCATAAACTAAAGCAGTTACTTCAACATTTTTGCCAACTAAAGCTTTCAATTCAGCCATTGCTCCTGAATCTGCTGTATAATAAGTATATAACGATTTCCCAGAAACTACGTCTGTAATGACAACATCGTTATAATCTCCCTTTAACTCCACAAGCCCAGTAAACTTATAAATAACACCATAATTAGCAATTGATTCTGCTCCTGCAAAAACTTTAGCGTCTATTTCATCAATTGTTGCTTCAACAGCTTTTGAAGCATAATCATATTCTGCTGGTGCTTCTGTTAAAACAGAACTAACAGGAGTAATAATTTGAGCTAAATCGTAATTAGTTTTTTTATTACCAATAACCTGAACTTTAGCTCCTGGTTTAATATTTGCTGAAACTGCGCCATTAACATATACATAAATTGATGCAGTTCCATCGCTTACAAAGAACCCTTTTCCACTCATTACATATGTAACATGTCCTTCAATGGCAACTAATTCTTCTTCCGCTTTTCCAATAGCTGCTAAAACAGTTGAAATATCAACTTCCATTTTTGCAATAACAGTTACTTCAAATGTTTCTTCAACTTCCCCTAATTTAATTGTAGCAGTTAATGTAACATTAGTGTCCACAGTTGGTGCAGTAAATATTCCATCAATTCCAATGATAGTATCAGCGGAACTTTCCCAAGTAATTTCAATATCTTCATCTAAAGAATTTCCAGATACTAATTCTAGATTTCCTAAAATAACTTGATTTTCTTTGTACACATTGCCTAATTCAACAAGAACTCTATCAACTTTGTCTTGATCAGTTAATTCTTCACTTTCAACTTCTTTAGCTGTTCCAGCATAAGCAAGTATTCTCCAATATCCATCAGAATGGTAATCATTAACTAAAGCAGTGACTTCAATAGTTTTTCCTACAAAACCTCTAATTTCAGCCATGACTTCATCTCCAGCTCCATAATAGAATTGAATGAATTTTCCGTCTTTTGCGCCAACTAAATAAAGATCATTATAATCCCCGCGTTCTTCAACAACGCCAGTAATTTTATAAACAACTCCGTAATTTGCTATTGAAGAAGCTCCAGAAAATGCTTTTGCATCAGCCTCTTTTACAGAAATTTCTATTGCTTCGCTCTCGTAATCATATCCACCAACAGGAGCAGCAGTAACAACTTCATACGTAGGTTCTTTTATTTCGTATAGATTATAATAAATTATCTTCTTTCCTGTTGCTTTTACTTTGGCACCAGTTTTTACACCTGCATCGACTGCTCCATCTGTAAATACATAGATAGAAGCAGTTTCATCTTTTAAGAAAAATCCTTTTCCTGCCATAATATAAGTAACTATACCTTCAACAGTTACAATAGTATCAACTGGTTGATCAATTGCATCTCTAATCGTAAAGTCTTCTGATTCAGGTAATGGAGCAATATAAACTGTCCATTTTCTGTCGGTTGTTTTTTTCATATAAGTTAAAGTTGCAGTTAAAGTAACTTCTGGCTGTTCTGAGCCAGCTACAGGCCTTGTAACTTTACCCATAACTTTTCCTTCTTCATCAACTTCAATAGCAAAGAATTCTGATTCAGTAACAGTCCAAACAATATCGATTTCTATATCTTCACCTTTTGAATCTTTAACAATTGCTTTATTTTGTAAATTAATATTACTCTTTAAATTTGTGATTGAAGCATCAACCAAAATTTTTGTTTTAGCTTCTGCTAGCAAATCTTCGGGTTTGTCTTTCACACACCCTACTAATAAGACTGCTATTAAAGCTATCATTGCAATAAAACTAAATTTTTTAAGATTTTTAAAAAACATATTTTCCTCCTATTTATTTTTTGACTAGGTCATTTACAGCATAACCTTTGCTATTGGCCAACATTAATTGAAAGCCATCATGAAACTTAGATACTCCACCTATAACATCATATACAGCCCCAACTTCAATAGAACTGAAATCCGGTTTTGGATAAACTGTTTTATCTACTCGTAAATTAACTTTTGTTTTGTTTTCCATTTCACCATAGATAGTGTAAACACCATCATCATCCGGTGTTGACTTACTAATAAACTTGACGTTTTTTATCTCAACTACATACCCTTCATATTCAGCAAGTGAAGTAACATTGCTTGGAACAAGGTTTACATCCACATTAAATCCATCTCTATGTTCAACAACTCTCACGTTTTGTGGGTTAGTTAGTTGTTTACCATATATCTCATTATTAACAGTTTGGCATTGAAGAGTAATAACGGCGCCTACATTTAATTTACCAAGTCCAGAACCATAACCACTAAACATATAGATTCCAGCTTTTTCATATTCTTTAGTTTCTTCATTAAATGTTTGCTCTACATCTTGTAAGTAAATATTATCTCCGGAAAGTCTCATAACTTGTGCTTCAAGTTTAAGTCTACTTCCACCATCATAGGCTTCAAAGTTATTTTTAATCTCAGCTATTGTTACTTCAAATATTGTATTACTATAATCAAAATTTGGGTCTTGTTCTCCATAAACTCTCTTTTGAACTTCATATGATTTCAAATGAGCTTGATTAAATACTAAACCATGTTTTGAACTACTTATATCACTTGTAAATTTTGAATAACATTCTTCAACAATCTCTAAATTTAAAAGTCTAAAATCTGCTTCAGGAGATAACTTGTACCAAACATATCCCAGATACCTTTTTCCTGTAGTGTCTAGTTCAGCTTTTTTTCCTATTTCTTCTGATTCTAAGACAATACTACCATTTTCTTTCGCTTCAGCTAAAATATTTTTAACAAACTCGCTTGCAGCTTTGCCCCAAGCTTCAATTCTACCTGTAGATTCCGGCGTATTTATAGCTAAAAATCTAACAGTTGTTCGCCTATTATTTTTATCAATAAAATGAGCTGTATCACCATCAACTACTTGAGTTAAGGTAACTTCTCCAATGCCATAATCAAGAAAGCTTTTATTTTCATAATCTTCTTCTAGCTTTAAAGCATCAGTATAATTAGTATTAATTTCTGTCGGTATTTCTTCCGGTTTACACCCTATTAAAGTAAAACTTAATAGGAATAGGAAGAAAATACCTAAAGTTTTTTTAAACATATTCGATTTCATGATATATAAAATTATTCTGGTCTTTGATAAGCTTTACCTAATGTTTGGTAAGCTTTTGTTAATCTTTCTTCAACATCTTTATCATTCACTATAATAGCAGTAAATAATGCTGCAACCTCATCACGAACTCCACTTGAGCCTACAAATGCTGGATCCACGAAAAATTGATAACCACTATCTAAATAATTAAGCGCTACATTAGCAGCCATTGAGAACCCTTCTTTTCCAATAGGAGGGTTAGTTAGATATTCTTCATAATCATCTGTTTCATATGCTGATTTTCTAACTGGAAGGTATCCACCTGTAGCCATTGCAAATTTTGCAGTATATTCAGGTTGAAGTAAGAACTTAAGTAATAACCAAGCAGCAGCTCTTTGTTTATTTGTTGATTGCGCAAGAATTGCTACGTTAGTTCCTTGTTGAATAATATATTTATTACCAGGTTTTGCTGCTAAATAAGGTGCTTCAGCAACAGCGATTTCAAACTTATCACCCTCTGGGATGTTATGTCCTACTCCTGCACTAGATCCAACAGTCATGAATGTCTTTAATGCCATAAAAGCATTTGAAGCATAAATATCATTAAATGTTTCAGCAATAGCATATCTTCTAGCATCATTTTCTGCTTTAAAATATTTTAACCCAGCAACATTTTCAGGACTATTAAATACTATATAACCTTTTCCATTATTAACTTTTTCTGTATATCCGCCACCACGTTGACGAGTCATTGTAATAAAACCATTAGCAGCTGAATCATAAGCAAATGGATAGAATGTTCCCTCAGCATATAACTCAGAAGGTTTCTTTTCTCCTTCAGCAATAGTGATTACTTCATCAAGCTCTCCAGCTTGAACAAGAGTATTGATTTTTTCAGTAACAGTTTTTAATTCTTCCCATGTTTTAGGAATAACAATACTATCATCTTTAAGTTTCATCGCTTCAAACATAGTTTTATTATAAATCAATACTTCTGTTGATTTATTAAAAGGTAGAGAATACATATCTTCAGGTTTTTCATCATCATAGTTTTTACCCTCATCCAAATAACTCTGAACAAAATCATCTAACTCAGTTTGAGTATATCCATTTGGCCCACTAATAAAATCTTGTAACTTAATCATCGCGTCTGCTGAAAAATATTCAGCAAAATGGTCAGGATAGCCTAATACAAGAGTTGGTGCTTTTGTTGATTGGATATCTAAAATAGTTGTTTGTCTAACCATTGTATATCCACCACTAACTGCATCTAGTTCTACTTTAATATTAGGATAAACTACATTAAAGTCAGCAATTAAATTTGGAAGTGCATCAGAGATAACTCCAGATGGCACTCTAAATTTAATTTTAATTTCCTCGCTAGATGTTTTCACTTCTTCTGTTAGATCTGCAAATTCTTTGTCTATCACGTTTCCACCGCATCCAACAAGAGCAAATAAACCGAAAAGCATAATTAATACAATAAAAAATTTCTTCATATTTTTATAATCCTTTCTATAGATATTATTTATAACTAAAATTTATTTTAGTTATCACTTTTAACCTTTAATACCGCTTCTAGATACACCCTTCATTATATAATCCTTTAAGATAAAGAAAACTATAAGAAGAGGTAAAGTAACCATTGCTGAACCAGCCATTTGTTGATTCAGTACTGAATTTGGTCCAGATAATTCAATTGTTCCTCTAAACGCCTCGTTAAGTCCATTACTTACTAAAAACAAATTTTTATTAGCTGTAATTAAAGATGGCCAAACATAAGCATTCCACGTGCCAATCATACTTAAAATTACAATAGTAATAATAGTAGATTTAGCAATCGGAACCATTACTCTAAATAAATACTTAAAATCTCCAAGCCCATCAACCTTAGCAGCTAGATATAATTCATTTGGAATTTGTCTAAAAGTTTGTCTTAAATAAAATGTATAAAACACACTTCCAACAAAAGGCAAAATTAAAGCCGCGTAGTTTCCAATAATATCAATTAAAGGAGCTCCTTCAGGCACCCTAGACCAACCAAGAATATTAACTGTCATATAATTTGTAATTACAAATATTTCCCCAGGGATCATCATTGTCATTAATAAAATTGAAAATATTAACTCTCTACCTTTAAACTTTAATCTTGAAAAAGCAAAAGCAGCAAAGATAACAGAAACAATTGTTAATGATGTTGTAAAGAAGCCAACTAAAATTGTATTCATATACATTGAAAATAAAGGGATTTTATTTATTCCAAATAAAATTTCTTTATAGGCAGCAAAATTTAAATTTTTAGGAAAAAATGTAACATTTTGTGAAATAACCTCACTAGTTGGTTTTAACGAAGTAATAATCATCCAATAAAACGGAATGATAATAAATAAAGCTAATAAAACTAAAAATGAATAAGTAAAGATTTTAGTGAAAATTGTATAAATTCTAAACTTCTTTAACTGTTGTTCATCAAAATATAATTCTCTATCCACAATATCACCCCTTAATAATGAACTCTCTTCTTGCTAACTATCATTTGAATTAATGTAATTATCAAGATAATAATAAATAAAATAATCGATGCCGCTGCAGCCACTCCAAAAGGAGTTCCTGAAGCCCATAATTTTTCATAAATATAACCAACAACGGTAATTAACATATTGTCTGGCCCATATGCCCCAGCTTGGCCAGAACCTTTACCAAACAAAGCAATTACGCTTGTATAAACTTTAAAAGCACCAATAAATGATGTAATGGTCACATATAAAATCATTGGTGAAAGCAGAGGAACAGTAATTCTTCCAAATACTCTTTTTCTACTAGCTCCATCTACTGATGCAGCTTGATAGTACTGTTTATCAATACTTTGCAACCCTGCAAGTAATACTATAATTTTGAAAGCTAGTCCGTTCCAAATCGTATAAACCATCAAAACAAACATTGCTCGCCAATAAGTTGTTCCAGCTCCAAGCCAATCAACCATATTTAATCCAAAAATACTATTAAATAATCCATAATCTTTATGAAACACAACATTAAAAACTAACCCTAAGGCAATTGTATTTGTAACATATGGAAGAAAAAATACTGTTTGGAAAAATCCTCGAAATTTCTTAACTGAGTTAAGAGCAACTGCAAGTAATAAACTAATAACAATTGTTAGTGGGACTGAAATAAACACCATTATTGAAGTGTTTTTTAAAGCATCAAGAAATTTCGGGTCCGTTAAAACAGTGACAAAATTTCCAAAACCAATGCCATCATAATTCCCTCCAAGGAATACATAATTTTGTTTGAATGCCATTAAAACAGCATTTATTATAGGATAGAATGTAAAAACAGACAAGAGTAGCAATGTAGGCCCTAAAGCTATCGCCGCTTTCCAACCATCCTTCTTGTATTCTAGCATTAAATTAA
>DUUA01000126.1 GCA_012841765.1 Acholeplasmataceae bacterium | reverse complement strand
TTTATTATTTCTTTAACATATAATTTCTGATTAAATCTTCTTTTGTCTTTAATAAATATTGAAAGAATTTTTTTATTTTCTCTTGTGAAAACACCAGTTTTAAATATAGTTAAATAGTTATCTAATTTTTCAAAATCAACACCAGGATAATCTTGTTCAAACACGTTAATTTCTTTTAATCTTTCGACATATTCTTCATTAATCTTTATTATTTCTTTTAAAATATAATTTTTATTCTTATTAACAGCAACATGGACTTGTTTTTGACTTATTTTTACATTACCTAAAAATTCAGATAATTCTATTAAAAAAGTAATATTGTATACATTTAGATCTAATTTTATATTAAGTGCTTTTTGAATTACTTTTAAATTATTTTCTAATAACTCTTTATTATATGAAGCTTTATTAGCAATTAATACAAGCTCTTTTCTTTTTGAGAATATCTGATCTATCTTTTCAAAATCTTCTTCTTGATAATTTTCTCCTAAAGCAATATCTATTTCACTATTAATTAATATTTTATCTAAATCTTGATATACATTTTCTATATGATATTCTAATTCTTGCAATTTGCTAATATCATCTTTTAAATTAGGATATAATTTTTCCGCCTTATAGTACTTCTCAAAATTTATTTTTTTCCAACTTTCAGGCACATCACCAACGCTTAATCGTTTAATAGTTCTAACAACATTCCTAAGCATTGCTAAATTTAATATTTTTACAATACCAAAATCTTCTTCTAATACTTGTTTTTCTGAGTCTAAAATTTTAAAAGCTCTATGAATAGCATAAATAAGATTTAAAACATTTTTCCTGTTTTTAATACGATTCGTTAATGGTATTTCTTTCCATTTTGAATCAGCAATATAATTAATTACTTTTCTGTTTTTTTCAATTAATTTTAAGCTTTTAACAACAGCTAAATAATCAGTTTTATATAATTTACTAAGGTCATCAATCTCTAATAATTTTTTTCCTTTTAAAGACAGTAAAACAAGTTCATTTTGAACTTCAAGATATCTATTATCTAAAAGACGCGAATAAAACATCTTTTCATAATTTTTTATTTGTTTATATTTTTCTAATAAGTTTGCAATATTATCATTTGTTACAGGAATTTCTTTATTATATAGACTCGCTTCTCCAAAGTAAAAACTAGAAAAAGAATTAGAAAAATTTATGGCATAATTTTCTAAATGTTTTTCTTCAAAAAAATTATATACTTGATTCAGTGTTTCATTTTGATTGGAAACATATAGTACTCTATTTCCATCTTTAATTTTTTCCAAACAAATGTTTATAAGAGTTGTTGTTTTCCCAGTTCCCATCCTTCCAACAATAACAAAATTATTATTTTCTTCAGCATTAAGTAAAGCTTCTCTTTGTTTTTTATTTAAAGGAAAAACAAAATTTAAATTATCTTTCCTTTGATAATATCGATCTATTAAATAGTTTTCATGAGCTCTTGTAATCGGAAATCTGTTGTGATTAATCTTAATATCTTTTTCCACAGATTCTCCAATTGTTAAATAATTTTCTAATTTAACATCTAATCCTGGTAAAGAAGACATTGATAAAATATATTTATCCATTGAATGTAAAGTGTTAAATTTTTCAGTAATAGATAAGCTTATTAGTTTTTTCCTTTCAACAGATAATGTTTTTTCTAGTTCGTTATTTAAAATTGTATTAACAATAGGTCTGCTAAATTTTTGAATAAATATTTTTTGTTCTTCAAAATACAAGTTTACGGGTATTAGAATGATTGGAGCAAAAAGTTCCATGCCATCTGTATTTTTATAACTTAATAATCCGTATGTTAAAAATATTTGCATCGATTTATTCTTTTTATTTATATTTGATAAAAACATATAGGGAAGAATATTTTGTAATTCTTTATCATTGATTTTGAAATTAGTAACATTGCTATTTTGTAATCTAAAATCAGTAATTTCTTCAATATCAACTTTTTCGAAATTATTGATTCTATCCATGACCATATAATCAATATTACCTAGTTCAATATAGGGACTTGTTGAAAAAACATCTTTAAGATAATTAGCATTTTTTTGTAGTCTAATTTTTTTGTTTGAGCCAGCAATCATATAAAGTTCTCCCTTTGTATTATTATATCAAATAATCGCCAAAAAAGTATAACTAATTTAAGATAATGTAAATAGAGAAATTATGAAAATTTAAAGAAAGTATTTACATTAAGTTTTTATACCTAAAAGCCTGTTTTATATGTTATAATATTAAAAAGTATTTAAGGCATGAAAGGATGATAGTATGCAAGGAAACCATTTGTATTCACAACAATTAATAAAAAAACTAAATCAAGATATTAAGGATAGCTTTCCTCATTTATTCTTAATTGACACAGAAACAATGTCAAAAACCTTCTCAAGTGTATCCAGAATGGTTCTACTTGATCGATATTCACAAAAAGATATTAACCACCAATCTATTAGTGTTGGTGACTTAATTATTTGTGTTGTTAAAGACGACCCAAATTTCCCAACAAGAGGAATAGGTTATATCGAAAGTATTAAGGGAGCAGATGTTTTTATTCGTCTTGAGGATGAATATAAAGCTATGAGTGAGGAACTTCAAGAAGACGGTTTAATTAAAAAACAAATAATGGAAGTAGATAAACCATTGGAGCTTTTTTATGAACAAATATGTCATAGAGTAGCAAATAATCTAGCTCAAGGTGAGACATTAGAAAGAGTAAACCAATTTTATGCAGAACTAAATGAAATGAATTTAGTACCTGCTGGAAGAGTGTTATTTGGAGCTGGTTCCAATACTTCAGTAACATATTTTAATTGTTTTGTTATGCCTTTTATTCATGATTCACGTGGTGGTATTAGTGTTCATCGTCAACAAGTTATGGAAATAATGTCTAGAGGTGGCGGCGTAGGTACTAATGGTTCATCGCTAAGACCAAAAAACGCTCTTGCAAAGGGAGTTAGTGGAAAATCAAGTGGTTCAGTTTCCTGGCTAAATGATTTATCCTCACTTACTCATCTTGTTGAGCAAGGTGGAAGCCGTCGTGGAGCACAAATGATTATGCTTGCCGATTGGCATCCTGATATTATTAAATTTATTATTAGTAAAATGCAAAATCCTAAAATTTTATTATTTTTGTTAGAAAATTTAACAGATGATGAAATATTAAGAGAAGCAAAAGATAAATTAAAATTTACACCTCTTTCAAATGAAGAACAAGAAATGTATGAAACAATAATCGAAATGGAAGAAATTAATCCTGGTAATATAAGCAAAAGCACTTTGCAAAAAGCAAAAGAAATTCTCGGTCAAGGTGGGAATTACTCGGTTAATAATCCTGATTTTTTAAGTGGAGCAAATATTTCTGTTGCTATCACAAAAGAATTTATGTATGCTGTCGAACATAACTTAGATTATGATTTAAAATTTCCAGATACGGATAATTATTCAAAAGGCGAAAAAGCAGCTTACGATGAAAAATGGCAAAATTGTGGCGATGTTAGAGAATGGGAAAAAATGGGCTACAAAGTAAAAGTTTATAAAACTTTTAAGGCTCGTGAACTATGGAATTTAATTTCTATTTGTGCAACGTATTCTGCCGAACCTGGCATATTCTTTATTGATAATGCTAATGATATGACTAATGCAGTTGCTTATGGTCAAAAAGTTGTTTGTACTAACCCGTGCGGTGAACAACCACTAGCTCCGTATTCAGTTTGTAATCTTGCAGCTATTAATTTAGCAAATATGATCGACTGGGATAAACGTGATGTTAATTGGGATAAATTACGTAAAACAATTAAAGTTGCAATTCGCATGCAAGATAATGTTATTGATAAAACAACTTATTTCTTAGAGGAAAATGAAAAACAAGCCCTTGGTGAAAGAAGAATTGGTCTAGGAGTTATGGGACTTCATGATTTAATAATTTTTTGTAATTTAAAATATGGAAGTAAAGAAGGAAATAAATTTGTTGATAAACTATTTGAATTTATTGCGACTACTTCATATGAACAATCAATTGAACTAGCACAAGAAAAAGGAAGTTTTCCTTTTCTTGACCAATATGGCTCAAGACAAAAATTTATTGAATCCGGCTATATGAAAAAAATGCCAAAATATATTAGAAATAAAGTTCTTGAACATGGAATTAGAAATTCTCACTTACTAACAATTGCACCAACTGGTTCAACTGGCACAATGGTAGGAGTTTCAACTGGGCTAGAACCGTATTTTGCTTTTAAATATTACCGTAGTGGACGTCTTGGAAAATTTATGGAAGTTAAAGCTGCTGTTGTAAATATTTTCTTAGAACATAATCCTCAATATAACATTGATAACCTTCCAGATATTTTTGTTAATGCTATGGAACTTTCTGCTGAAGCACATGCTGATGTTCAATGTATTATTCAAAGATGGGTAGATTCTTCAATATCAAAAACTGTTAATGCACCAAAAGGTTATACAGTTGAAGATGTTGAAAATTTATATATGCGTCTGTATAAAGGTAATGCTAAAGGTGGCACTGTCTATGTTGATGGCAGTCGAGATACTCAAGTTTTAACTCTTAAAAAAGAAGATGATCTTCCTAAGCAAGTTGAATTCCAAGATCTTGGAATTGAAATTGAAGAGAAATCTATCAAAAAAGAAAAAGATGCTATTAATCCCCCATCAAGTAAAGCTAATAGAAATATTGGCGTAGAAGTAGGAGACATTTGTCCATTATGTAATGAAGGAATTGTTGAAAATATTGGTGGGTGTAATACATGTACTAATTGCAATGCTCAATTAAAATGTGGATTATAGTATGAAAAACAATAACACTTAGATAATTTCCATTTCTAAGTGTTTTTTTATCTAGTTAATCTTAATATTATAAATAGAAACAACTTAAATATGTTATACTACTATAGGAAAAGGTGATAATATGGAAAAAGGAATTATTGTTGGAGCAAACACAAATCAAAATGATGAAATATTTTTAAAAGAATTAGAGGAATTAGAAAGCCTTAGTGAGGCTTGCGGAATAGAGATAGTTGATACTATTACCCAAAATATAAAAACTATTAATCCTAAATACTATATCGGTGCAGGAAAAGTAAATGAATTAAAAGAACTAGCTGCGTATCACAATGTTGATTGCATCATTTTTAATGATGAATTATCGCCAATGCAAATTCTTAATTTAGAAAAAGAAACTGAAAAAGTTATTTATGATAAAACTTATATCATCTTAGAAATCTTTAATCGTCGTGCTCGTACTAAAGAAGCAAGATTACAAGTAGAAATTGCTACACTTACATATATGCTACCCCGTTTAGCTGGAATGAAAAGAAACCTGTCGCGCCAAGCTGGCTCAAGTGGAACGCTTAGAAGTAAAGGTAGTGGTGAAACTTTAAAAGAAATCGAGAAACGTAATATTAATGATCGTATTATTGTTCTTAAAAAAGAACTTAAACAAATAATTAAAGCTAGAAAAACTCAAAGAGTAAATAGACGAAAAAGTAATTTAAAAGTAATTGCTTTAGTTGGCTATACTAACAGTGGAAAATCAAGTACACTAAATGCCCTTCTTGAACATTCAAACAGTACAAAGGAAGTAGCAGAAAAAAATAAAGTTTTTACAACTTTAGATACGTCAACAAGACTAGTAAAATTAAAAAATTTTCAAGTTCTTGTTACAGACACTGTAGGGTTTGTTAAAAATTTACCTCAATCGCTCCTTGATTCTTTTAAATCAACTTTAGAAGAAATAAAAGAAGCAGATTTAATATTGCATCTTGTTGATGCAACAAGCACTATGTATAAAGAAGAAATTGAAGTTACAAATAATATTTTAAAAGAATTAAAGATGAACGATATCCCTAAAATATATGTTTTTAATAAAATAGATTTAATCGAAGAACACTTGTTTCTTGAAGCTACTTGGGGAAGTATCGTTAAATTTAGTGCTAAAACTAAAGAAAATCTTGAACAACTTATTAATACAATTGAAGATAATATCTTTGATGATATGTATTTTATCGAAAATACATTTTCATATAATGATGCTAAACTTGTTGATGAGATACAATCTAATTATGAAGTAATTGAAATCTCTTATGGTGATGATGGCATTTATATTAAAGCAAAAGTTGATAAAAGAATGTACAATATGGTAAACCAAAATAAAAACGAAGTTTTATAAACTTCGTTTTTTTGTATTTTATACAGCTATATTAAAATCCTCTTTCAGTATAATTGATAATATAGCTTGCTTATTAAAATCATCTGCTTTAAAGTTTACCAAATCATACATATTAACTGCTTCAAATCCTGTAATATTTTGATCAACTTCTATTAAATAACAATAATATATTTTATCACCATTAGAAATTTTCCCTTTATATTTTTTATCATCAATATCCAATGAAAACTTTTTAAGTACTTCTTCCATTGCTTCATCATGAAAATTAGTTTTCATCTTATACATGTAGCCCTGATATAATTCTTTTCTTTTTTTTAGCAAATATCCATCTTTATATTTAAATAAAACATATAGATAGTCATTACCACTAATTCTATTTTTTGGTTTTATAATTCTAATATTAGTATATTTAATCTTTTTTAATATATTT
>DUUA01000125.1 GCA_012841765.1 Acholeplasmataceae bacterium | reverse complement strand
TAATTATTTATATTATATTCTTTAGTTTTAATCTCAGTTAATAAACTTTCTTTTTGCGGTGTTACTAACATTGCAGCTGCAGTTGGTGTTGCTGCTCTTTTATCACTAACGAAATCAGTGATTGTGAAGTCACCTTCATGGCCAACTCCACTAACTACTGGAATTTTAGAATCGAAGATTGTTCTTGCTAATTCTTCATCATTAAAACAAGATAAATCTTCTTGGCTCCCACCACCTCTTCCGATTATTATAACATCGCATAAATTGTCTTTATTTGCTTTTTTAATAGCATTTATAAGTGATTGTGCCGCATCATTTCCTTGAACTAAAGAAGGATACAAATAAATTGTAGCTAAAGGAAATCTTTTAGAAATAGTAATTCTAATATCATTAAAAGCTTCCCCAGTATCCGATGTAATGACTCCAATATTTTCACTGTATTCAGGAATCATTAACTTGTATTTAGATTCAAATAAACCTTCTTTTTGTAATTTATCCTTTAATTCTAAAAAAGATTGATAAAGTGCACCTTTACCATATTCTAACATTTGAAAAGCAATAATATTATATGTACCTCTAGGCTCATAAACATTTACATTTCCAGTTATAACTACTTTCATGCCATCAATTGGCAAAAACTTTAATGTATTTTTATTGCTAGAAAACATTATACAATTTATTTCTGAATTTTCATCTTTTAAAACAAAATACAAATGATTTTTTGATAGCCTTACATTGGATAGTTCTCCCAAAACAGCAATTTGGGTTAAGTGTTTATCATTAGTAATTTTATATGCTATATATTTATTTAAAGCTGTTACAGATAAATATTTGTTTTCGTTCATGATATTTTTTTGCTGATTTTATCTAAAATTGAATTATTAAATTTAGCTGAATTATCCAGTTCAGTTTCACTGTATTCATGAGATATTTCTAACGCTTCGTTAATAATAATACTATGAGGCGTTTGAGTATATTTCATTTCATAAACTGCAATCCTGATTATAGCTTGATCAACATAATTCAATCTAGAAATTGTATAATTTTCTAGATTTTTACTAATTATAAAATCAATTTCCTTTTTATATTTTTTTACTCCAGACACTAATTCACTAACAAACTCTTCGTCTAATTGTAATTCATTATCTAAATCTTCTAAAGCATTTAAACTTTCATAATCTAAATTGACTTCTTTTGTATATAAAATCATCATTGCTTTAATTCTACTAATATTTCTTTTCATAATTTTCACCTTGATATATTTTAACATATTTTAGACTTTTTTGAAAGATTAATAGCAAAAATGAATTATTTAAAACAAGTATAAAAAAAGAGCTTAAAGCTCTTTTAATCTATCATCTCTTTAACTGTATTGATTTTTAATACCATTAATAAATAATATGTTGCAAAAACAAAAACGTAAAACGAATATGCCTCAACATAAAACCAACTTACTATAAAAGTAATTAAAACCGGAATAACAGTGCTAATTGCAGCAATATTAAAATATTCTTTTAAAGATTGCAATCTTCCTGATTTTCTAAATAATATAAAAACCATTAAAACAATAATCATTGGAAATAAAAACACATAAAGAAATACTGAAAATTGGGAAACAAGAGATAAACTAGCAGCAAATCCTTTACCTATTAATCTTGCAAAATTATCTAAAGAAGATTTTGCATTATAATTAATCATTTCATTAGCATCAAAGCTATAATCCATAGTCCAATAATTCTTTGCCATAGAATTTCCAGGATTTTCAACATACTCATCACCTTCTTTTATAACATTATAATGGTTATAATAAAGTGAGTCAGTACCTAAAATCATAAAAATATGATTTTCATCCTTTGAAGGTTTAAAATGAATATTATCATCATTATCTAATTTATTTGCACGAACATAATAAGAACCAATTAATTCATTTTTCTCTTCTGCTGATAAATTAGCATAATCAATAAATGGAAAATTATCTTTTAAATCTTGATCACTTTTTATTTTAGTTGGTGCTAAAATTTTTTCCTTTTCGCTCTCAGCTAAATTCTTATCTTTTTCTATATTAAATATATCAACATAAATATGAAAATATACAATAACATCTTCATTATTAAGATAATTAAATTCATATAATGAACGATGCTCATTTACTATTTCGTCTTCAATTTTATAAGTTAATTGATAATTTTTATCTGTTTCATGATATTCAACTTTAAATCCAGATTCTTTCATTTCTAATAATTCTTGATAAGCGTTACTGCTTTCATCAGCTGGCGCTTGTAACAAATCTTTTAATCCAATTAGATCACGTTCTTCTATTAGTCTATAACTATTATTTTTATAATAACTTCCTACAGGTATAGTTAATAAAATAGCTGAAAGAACAAATAAAATAATTCCTAGTAAAACTGACATATAACGATACTTTACCATTTTAGTTGGTAAAACAAGGGACTTTAAAAAATTTAATATATTTTCAAAAAACAAGTTTATCACTCCTTTAATATAATAAGTATTATATCATAATTTAACAAGATTCTCCAATATTAATTTGCTTTAAGAAAAGAGCCTACGGCGTATAACATAATTTTGTCATTTTTATTGTATATTGAATTTAACCAATTAGAAAAAGATTGATATTTTTTATCTTTTTTAGTTAATCTAATTAAATCTTTTATTAATTTATAAAAAAGATGATTGTCTGTATCAGTATAAATATCACTGTTATAGTTAACAAATTTTCTTAATT
>DUUA01000124.1 GCA_012841765.1 Acholeplasmataceae bacterium | reverse complement strand
TTTTATAGTAATTAAGTAATACTTATGATATAATATGTTTAATTAAATAGAATAGTTTTTGGTTGCATTTGATGCATTAATAGGGAATCTAGTGAAAATCTAGAATAGCCCCCGCTACTGTAATTGAGGAGTAAATCTTTATATATCACTGAGAAATCGGGAAGATTAAGATTTATGATGATTCTTAAGTCAGGAGACCTGCCATTAACTAAAGTAGATCATTCCGGAGGGGAAATGTTTGTTATTAAAAGAATAGTAAATGCCACCCAAAGGTGGCATTTTTTTAGGTGATGAAATGAAAAAAGTTTTTATATTAATTTTAATATTTGTTAATTTCTTTAGTATAGCTGTTAGTGCAAGTGAAAGAGAAACTAATGAAAATATTGATAATTATTTATCAAATTTTTCTTTTGATGAGATATTTGAATTGCAAAAAAAAGCAGGAAATAATTTTGATGACTGGTTTTTATTTAGCATTTTAAGAAGTGAAAAAGAGCTTGATATTAATTTATATAAAGGTTTATTAAGACATTATATTAGCGACAACTATGAAAAATATGGTTATCTAAATAAAAACTTAATGACTGAATGGCATCGATTAATAATGTTATCTGTTTCTGTGGGCCTTAATCCTAGTGAGATTACTCTAAATAATTTTAGTTATGATTTATTATTTGATGGAATCTATAATACCAAACAAAGTGAATCATTAGAAAAACAAGGAATTAATAGTTTTGTCTTTGCTTTAATGGCTCTTGACTCATTTGCTTTTGAAGAAATTAATGACGATTTATTTCACTCAAGAAAATCTTTAATAGAAAATATTTTGAGTTATGAAATTCCGGGTGGAGGTTTTGCTTTCAGCAAAGATGAACCTGATATTGATATGAGTGCTTTAGTTGTTCAAGCGCTAAGTGAATATTATAATTCTTTAATTGTTTATAATGTTTATAATAAACTTCAAGATAGAAATATTGAAACTACTGTAAAAGATGTAATTGATAGAGTTTTATTGCTTTTTTCTTCATTACAAAAACCAGATGGTGATTTTGAGAGTTATGGAATAGGAAATGCGGAAAGCACTGCACAAGTATTAATTAGTCTTACAAGTTTAGGAATTGATATCGATACAGATGAACGATTTATAAAAAATGATAAAACTGTACTTGATGGGATTATAAAATACCAAAATAAAGATGGAACTTTTAGAAGAAATGATAAAACAAATAAAATATCGGGCTATCAAGCTTTTATGGGATTAGTTGCCTACGATAGATTTGTTAATAAAAAGAGATCCATTTATGATTTAAAACCAGAAATAGACTCTAAATTAAAAGAAGAAATTAACAGTTTAATTTTTGCTATTAAAGATGCTGATAATTTATCAATTAGTGGTTTAGAACAATTATTATTAAGGTATAAATTAATTCCTGGAAGTGAAAGAAATTATGTTTATAATTTCTCTCATTTATATAATAATTTAACTATGAATAATATTGAAGTAGTAATTGAAGAAGCTTATAATGATAATCTTGTAATTGTAAATGAAGAAATATCAGTTACTAAAGAGGATATTAATAACATTGTAAAACTTGTGAAAAATCCCAAGATAGAAAATTTTTATGAAATGGTTTATTATCAAGAAAAAATAAGATTTTCTAATATTGATGGTAATACTAAAATAAGATTAGATGAAAAGATTAATATTATTAAAGAAGAAAAAAATAAAGTTTTAGTTTTAAATGAGTTAATTGAAGACTATTTAAGAGAAGAAGATGAAATTCAAAAAGAAGCAATTATTGATTTGTATAAAGATTTGTTAAAAGATTCTAAAAAACATATTATTCTATATGAAGAAGTAAATCCTAGCAATTTCTTTAATGAACGTAATTTAATTATCGGTTTTTTATTAATAGCTCTTATTAGTGTTTTTTCAATTTTTACTTTAAGAATAATTAAAAGAAAGAGGAATAAATAATGAAAAAAGATCTTCTTTTAATTTTCTCATTTGTTATTATATTGGTTATTCTTATTGGTGGTGTAAAAATTGAAAGTGTTCAAGAACACTATCTAAATAATATTGATAATATTACTAATGAAACTGAAGTTATCACTTTAGAAATTGATTGTCATTTAATATATGATAACTGGGATATTTTAACACCTAGTTTAAAAGAAGAAAACTATCTTCCTGAAAATGGTTATGTTTTAAAGTCAACAGAGTTAGTTTTGAGAGAGGCTGATACTGTTTATGATATCTTACTAAGAGCTAGTAAACATTTTCGTATTCAACTAGAAACAAAAGGCTATGGAGATTCTAAATATATAAGAGGAATCAGTTATTTATATGAATTTGATTGTGGGGCTTTAAGTGGATGGGTCTATTTAGTAAATGGAATAAAAGGAGATCAATCAATTAGTGATTATAAACTTAAAAATAACGACTATATAAATATCGTCTATACTTGTGATTTAGGTGATGATGTTTTGGAGGAAAATTATGAAAACATTCGCTAATTTTCATCCTTTTACTATTTTTTCTTATTTTATGACAACTATTGTTTTAACAATGATCACATATAATCCTGTAATATTAGTAATATCTTTTGTTTCCAGTATTATATATTCTCTTTATTTAAATAAACCAAAAATATTTTTTATGAATATTTCATTTTATTTAATTACATTTGTTTTAATAGTTCTAGCGAATCCGTTATTTAGCCATAATGGGAAAACTATTTTATTTTTTCTTAATGATAATGCTATTACTTTGGAGGCAATTATTTATGGTGTAAGTATTGCTACATTATTTATAGCTATTATGTATTGGTTTTCTGTTTTTAATCAAGTAATGGATAGTGATAAAACTCTATTTTTATTTCAAGGAATAATTCCTACATTAGGCTTAATAATTTCAATGGGCTTAAAATTCATTCCAAATTTTATTAAGAAAAGAAGAGAGATTAAAAACACTCAAAAGACATTAGGATTATATTCTAAAGGAGGAATTTTTAATCGTTTAGAAAATTCTATCAAAGTTTTTTTGGCTTTATTAACTTGGGCAATTGATAGTTCTTTAGATACTTCATTATCAATGAAAGCCAGAGGATATGGAATTGGTAAAAGAAGTAATTATTCTTTATACCGGTTTAAACGTCAAGATTTGATTGTGATGTTAATAAATTTAGTAACAATAGTTTTATTTATTTATATGTATGTAGCTGGGAATTTAGATTTTTATTATTATCCAACTATATCTAATCTGAAATTTGATATTTATTTAATTGTATTTTTATCACTTTTAAGTATATATATGCTTTTACCTGTTTTATATGAAATTAAGGAGAAAATTAAATGGCACTACTTGAAATCAAAAATTTAAGTTTTAAATATGCTTTAGAAGATAAATATGCTTTAAATAATATCTCTTTAGAAGTAAATGAAGGTGATTTTTTGCTTGTTTGTGGTAAAACGGGTTGTGGGAAGACTACATTATTAAAACTCATAAAAAAAGAATTAATGCCAAATGGTAGTAAAGATGGAAAAGTTTTATTTCTTGATAAGAATGTAGAAGAAAATGTAGAACCACAAAGTATCGGTTATGTTTTTCAAAATCCTGATAATCAAATTGTTACCGATAAAGTTTGGCATGAACTTAGTTTTGGTTTAGAAAACTTAAATACACCAATGGAAGTTATGAGAAATAGAATTGCAGAAATTTCTAATTTCTTTGGAATTGATAATTGGTTTTACGATAAGACTGCTAATTTATCAGGAGGTCAAAAACAAATACTTAATTTAGCTTCAATATTAGTAATGAATCCTAAACTAATTTTACTTGATGAACCAACCTCACAATTAGATCCAATAGCTAGAAGTAATTTTTTAGGGCTGTTAACTAAGATTAATAAAGAATTAGGAATTACAATAATTTTAGTTGAGCATAATTTAGAAGATGTTTTTGGGATTGTGGATCAAGTGCTATTGCTTGATGAAGGCAAACTCCTAATTAAAGATACTAAAGAAGAAGTTAACAATTACATAAGAAACAATAATTTAGATATTAAAGAAGCACTTCCAAGCGCTTTACAAATAACTAATTCTTTAGGATTAAATGTAAGTTATTTTGTAAAAGATGCTAGAAGTGAATTAACCAAAAAATTTGTAAATACTACTCCTAATTTGCCCTATAGCATGCCTAATTTGAGTGATGATGTCGTTATAGAAGGCAAAGGTATATTTTATAGTTATGACAAACAAAGACAGGACATCTTAAATGATTTGAATGTTAAAGTTATGAAAGGCGAAATTCTCACTATTCTCGGAAGCAACGGCAGTGGTAAAACTACTTTACTAAATGTTTTATCAGGAGTGATAAAACCATATAGTGGAAAAATAGTAATTAATGGCAAAAAGTTAAAAGAATATAAGAATAATACTTTATATATAAATAATTTAACAATTCTTCCTCAAAATCCTTTAAATGTTTTTTTAAAGAAAACAGTCTTAGAAGATTTAAATGATAGTTTAAAAATTGGTGGAAGTAGTGAAGAAGATAAAAATAAAATAATTGAGTTATTAAAGCTAAATCCATATTTATACTCGCATCCTTTTGATTTATCAGGAGGAGAAATACAAAAATGTGCTCTTGCTAAAATATTACTTTTAAAACCAAAGATATTGTTTTTAGATGAACCGACCAAAGGGCTTGATGCATTTGCAAAAAAACAATTAGTATATATTTTAAAAGAGTTACAAAAAGAAAAGGTAACTATTATTATGGTTACTCATGACATTGAATTTTCAGCAACTGTAAGTGATAGAATAGCAATGTTATTTGATGGGAAGATTAATAACCCTACAAATATTCATGAGTTTTTTAGTAATAATATTTTATATACAACTAAAGCATCTTTAATTTCTAAAAATTTTTATCAAAATACAGTTACTAATAATGAAGTAATAGCTCTTGCTTTAGCAAATGGTTTAAAATAATGAAAAAACAAATTAAATATCTAATTATTTTTTTAATAATACCTGTAATTATTATAAGCTCATATTTACTATTTCGAAATAAGCAGTTTGGATTATTATCTTTAATAGTAGCTTTACTTGCTTTAGTTCCTTTTATTCTTTCATATGAAAATAGAAAACCAAAAGCAGAAGAATTGGTTTTGATCGCGGTTATTATTGCTGTTAATGTAGTTAGTAGAATAATCTTTGCTTCTGTTCCTCATTTTAAACCTGTTACCGCAATTATAATTATAGCTGCTTTAGCTTTTGGAAAAGAATCAGGTTTTATGATTGGAATGTTAAGTGCTGTTCTTTCTAATTTTTATTTTGGACAAGGGCCCTGGACGCCATTTCAAATGTTTTCTTGGGGAATGATAGGATATATTGCTGGAATATTTAAAGATAAACAAATTAGTAAAAACATTGCTTTTATTTTATTACTTGGAGTTTTAGGAGCAGTTTTATTTACAAGTGTTGTTGAAGTATGGACAGTTTTACAAATTGACCAAGGTTTTAACTTATCTAGATATTTAGCAATATTAATCACTTCTATGCCAATATTGATTATTTATATTGTTTCTAATTGTGTCTTTATCGTAATCTTTGCTAAACCTTTATTGGAAATATTTAATAGAGCAAAGAATAAATATGGAATTTTTATCGGTTAATTATTTTAAATAATTAACTCATTTATGATATAATAATTTAACTAAGATGTTGTTCCTTGCCTAACCATCTTAAAGTAAAAAACAAGGAGTGTTTTATGAATACAAAAAGTATCGTCCGTAATGCGATAGTTGCGGCTCTTTATATCGTTTTTACTATTATAAATCCATTTTCTTTTGGGAATATTCAATTTAGAATTTCAGAAGTATTAGTATTATTAGTTTTTTTTAGAAAAGATTATATGTTAGGATTAATAATCGGTTGCATGATTGCTAACTTTATGTCGCCAATGGGTTGGGTTGATGTTATTTTTGGCACTGTTGCTACCAGTTTATCTTTAATTGGTATTATGAATAGTAAGAGGTTATATATTGCAGCGATTTTTCCAGTTATTATTAATGCTTTAATAATTGGTTTAGAATTATATTTAATCTTAGATCTCCCTTTTATTTTATCAGCATTACAAGTTGCATTAGGGGAATTAGTTGTGATGATTGTTGGGGTTGTAGTTTTTAATACTCTAAGAAAAGAACCAGAATTCATTAAAATGATTGATGCTAATCAAAATATTTAACTAAATCATCAATGTAAGTGTTTTCATTTGTGTTTTTTATTTACATATTGTTTGTTTTATAATATAATGGTTTCAATAAAGTTGGAGGAAACAGTTATGAAGTCTATCATTTGTAATCAATTTTATTATTATTATTACTTACCAAGAAGATATCAAAGTTAACTTACTATATATTCTTGGCTTTTTAGCTGGGAAAATAAAATTGTTATTACTTGATATCATTTGAATTTGATTAAGTAATAACAATAATAGAATCAATTTGATTTTTAATGTGTTATTGCTTATAACACATTTTTTTAATTTAAGAAAGAGGAGAAAAATGAAAAATTTTAAAAGTTTATTTATAGTGTTATTATTGGTATTTATGGGTTTTATTGCAACGGGTTGTGATAATTCTAATGGAAAAGTAAAAATAGGTATTTTACAATATTTAGAAATTGAAGCTTTGAGTGATGCAAGACGTGGGTTTATTGATGGATTAAAAGCAGAAGGTTATAATGATGGAGATAATATTGTTATTGAACTTCTTAATCCAGAAACTGATGCTGCAACAATGTCACTGCAAGCAAAAAAACTTGTCAGAAATAGCGATTTAATATTAGCTATTGCTACACCAGCAGCAAGCGCAGTTTTAAATGAAGCAAAAGATCAACAAAAAGACACACCTATTCTTTTTACTGCAGTAACTGATCCTGTAGTATCAATGTTAATTGCTAGTAATGAATTTCCAGGAGGAAATGTTACAGGGACAAACGATATGAATCCAATTAAAGAACAAATCGGTTTAGTAAAACAATTAGTTCCTAATGCAAAAAAACTAGGGATTTTATATACTGCTAGTGAACCTAATTCAGAAATACAAGCTGAAATAGCAAAAACTGAGGCTGAAGCTCTTGGATTGGTTGTGCAAATTAGCACTATTGATACAATAAATGATTTGCAATTAGTTGCTTCTGCCCTTGCTAAAAAAGTCGATGCTATATACATTCCAACTGATAATGCAATTGCTGGGGCTATGGGAATTATGAATGAAGTTGTTTTGCAAGAAAAAATACCAGTAATTAATGGAGAGGCAAACCCAGTTTATGATGGGGGATCAATTAGTTATGGAATTGATTATTATAAATTAGGAATTGAAACTGCTAAAATGGCAGTAGCTATTCTAAGAGATAATAAATTACCTAGTGAAATACCTTCAATTGGATTAGCAATTGAAAAATTTAGTTTAGTTATCAATAAAAAACAATTAGATCAGATTGGAATTACTATACCAACTGAATTATTAGAAGCAGCTGATGATTTTGTATAAGGCTAAAATTAATAGTATTTAGTCATTTAAACTTGATATTTAATTAAAAAAGCCATGTAAGTGTTTTCATTCAATCTTTTCATTTACTTAATGGCTTTTTTATATTATAATGATTTCATTAAAGTTGGAGGAAAGAATTATGAATTCAGTCATAATTAATCAATTTTTTTATTATTTTTACTTTCCAAGGAGATATCTTGTAAATTAGCAATATGTTCTTGGCTTTTTAGCTTGGAAGGTATAAATGTTATTACTTGATATCAGCAAATCTTGATTAAGTAATAACGATAAAGAAATTAATTTTAATCTTTAATGTGTTATTGCTTATAACACATTTTTTTTATTTCAATGAGGAGGATTTATGAAAAATTTAAAAGGATTATTAATAGTGTTATTATCTATTTGTGTTTTATTACTATCTAGTGGTTGTGATAATTCTGAAAAAAGAATTAAAATTGGTATTTTACAGTATTTAGAAATAGAAGCTTTGAGTAATGCTCGAAGGGGTTTTATTGATGGACTTGCAGCAGTGGGTTATATAAATGGTGATAATATTGATATTGAACTACTAAATCCAGAAAAAGATTATCCAACAATGTCTCTACAAGCAAAGAAACTTGTAAGAAATAGTGATTTAATATTAGCTATTGCTACACCAGCAGCTAACGCAATATTAAATGAAGCAAAAGATCAAGAAAAAGACACGCCAATTTTATTTACGGCAGTAACTGATCCTGTTTCAGCAATGTTAATTGAGAGTAATGAATTTCCTGGAGGAAATGTTACAGGAACAAACGATATGAATCCTATTAAAGAACAAATTGGGTTAGTTAAAAAGCTAGTACCAAATGCTAAAAGCATAGGAATTCTTTATACTTCTAGTGAAACTAATTCAGAAATTCAAGCTAATATTGCTAAAGTTGAAGCAGAAAAGCTAGGTTTAACAGTTCATATTAGTACTATTGACACAATTAATGATTTACAATTAGTTGCTTCAGCTCTTGCTAAAAAAGTAGATGCTATTTACATCCCAACAGATAATGCTATAGCTGGCGCTATGGGTGTTATTAATGAAGTTGTTTTACAAGAAAAAATTCCAGCTATTGCTGGAGAAATCAATTCTGTTATTGATGGTGGATCAATTACTTATGGTATTGATTATTATAATTTGGGATTTCAAACAGCACAAATGGCTATTTCAATTTTAAGGGATAAATTAAAACCTAGTGAAATACCGTCTATAGGACTAGAAGAATTTAAACTTGTTATCAATAAGAAGCAATTAGATTTAATTGGTGTCGAAATACCAACTGATTTATTGCAAAATGCTATATTAGTAGCTGATTTAATAAAGGAATAGGAGTAAAAGAAATTGGATATATTATTAAATATTTTAACAGATTCTTTTCAAGAAGGTTTAGTATGGGCGATAATGGCCCTTGGTATCTTCATTTCTTTTAGAGTTCTAGATTTTGCTGATTTAACTAGTGAAGGTACTTTGACTTTAGGAGCAGCAATAGCTGCAATATTAATTATTAAAGGAGTAAATCCCCTTCTGGCTACAATTATTGCATTTTTTGGTGGAATGTTAGCTGGAACAATTACTGGCCTTTTACATACAAAATTAAAAATACCGGGAATTCTTGCAGGTATTATTACAATGACAGGGTTATATTCCGTCAACTTAAAAGTAATGGGAAAAGCATCTCTTTATATTGGAGATAATAAAACTGTTTTTTCATATATTAATATGTTGTTTGATAATAGAGCTTTATCTAAAACTCTGACAGCATTACTAGTAGTTATAATAATATTTTTAGTACTATATTGGTTTTTTGGCACTGAAATTGGTATGAGTGTCAGAACAACAGGAATGAATCAAAAAATGAGTAAATCATTAGGAATTAATACGGATTTAATGATTATTTTGGGACTTGCTCTTGCAAATGGATTAGTTGCTTTAAGCGGTTCTTTGATAGCACAAAAAATGGCTAGTAGTAATATGGATATTGGTAAGGGGACTATTGTTATTGGACTTGCCTCAATTATAATTGGGGAAGCAATAATTGGCAAAAAATCATTTAAAGTTTGGTTGATTGCTATTATCGTTGGTAGTTTTGTTTATCAATTATTAATTGCAATTGCCATTAATTTATTAGGTATGAATCCTAATGATTTAAAACTATTACAAGCAATATTAGTAGCAATCATACTTGGAATGCCATTAATAACAAAAGCAATAAAAAATAGAAAAGTCAATAAGGAGCTAAAATCATGTTAGAATTAAAAAATGTAACTAAAGTTTTTAATAAAGATCAAAATGAAATTGATCGTAAAGTAGCTCTTGATGATTTAACTATTACCGTAGAAGATGGTGATTTTATTACGGTCATTGGTAGTAATGGAAGTGGGAAATCAACTTTTTTAAATGTTGTCACGGGAATGCATTTTGCTGATATTGGCCATGTTGTTTTAGACGGTTTAGATATTACTAAAATGAAACAATATAAAAGAGCAAAATATATGGGGATGGTTTATCAAGATCCAATGCAAGGAACTGCATCGAATATGTCAATACTTGAAAACATGGAAATGGCTTTAAAAAGAGGTAAAAGAAAAACATTGAGATGGGGTTTTTCAGCAAAAAATAAAGATTTATTTAAAAATTTGCTTGCAAGACTTGATTTAGGACTAGAACAAAGGATGGATCAAAAAATTGGTTTATTATCTGGAGGACAAAGACAAGCAATAACTTTATTAATGGCAACCCTAAATAGTCCTAAATTACTTTTATTAGATGAGCACACTGCTGCACTTGATCCAAAAACTGCAAAAACCGTTTTAGATATTTCTGAAAAAATTATTCAAAATGAAAAATTAACAACTATTATGATTACTCATAATATGAAAGATGCTATTAGATATGGAAATCGATTACTAATGTTTAATGAGGGAAAAGTAATCTTAGATGTTAGAGATGAAGAAAAAAAGAATTTAACAATAGAAAAACTATTACAAAAATTTAGTTCAACAAATGTAACTATTTCAGATCAATTAGTTTTAGCCAAGTAAATACTTGGCTTTTTTTAAATTAAAAGATAAATTTTAATAATTCTTAATAATATATTGTTGAAACTGAGTAATATAGAGAAAGGATTATTATGAAAAGAAAAATTTATTTATTTTTTAGTTTTATTATCTGTGCAGTTATACTTTGTTTTTCGATTATGATGCCGAAAGCAGCAACTTATGACTGGGAGTTTTATCCAAGTGGAATTAATTATTTAGATCCATTTAATTTTATAACGACAACAAATGGAAATGATATTACAACAACAAAGACTTATCGGTATATCAAGGTAAAACCTTTAACTGCTTATAAGTTTAAAAAACGTAATGAGGTCAATGTTAATTGGAGTGGTATTTATTTTTATGAGTATAATCAAAATAAAGAGTTGATTAGAACAAATACGTTTTTTGATTTTTCTCAAGGAATTACTTATTCTTTTACTACAACTGAAGAAACTGGTTATTTAGTAGTTGAGATTAGGTATGAAATTGAAACAGAGAATATTTATGCTGAGCAAATGGATAAATATTTTATTTTATTTGAAGAAACCTTAGATATAGCAGATTATGAATTAGAAGAATTAGTATATCAGGGACCATTAAATAATCTAGAAGTAGCACAAGAAAATACAACAATTAGAATCCCCTATGGAAATTCTACTTCTATTGACTTATTGAAATCACAAATGAGAGTATATGATAATTATTGTGGAGATATTACTAATTCTGTAGTTATTGAATTAGATGAATATACTGGTCAAGAAAATATTGTTAATCAGTATGATGTTATTTTTAAAGTAAATGATAATACTAATAATTTTAGTTCTATTAAAGTAATTATCGATGTTTATGATGATGTTGCACCAGTAATCACAGCTCCAAATACTATTTACACTCATCCAAATGCTTTGCTAACAAACGAGTATTTATTAACGAAAGTTACCGCAACAGATAATTATGATTTAAACTTAACTGATTCGGTTGAATTAATTAATGATGTTTATCCGAACTCATCTTCTGTTATAGGCATTTATCCTGTTACTTACCGTGTTAGTGATAGTTCTAATAATGTTTCTGAATTTACAACAAATATCAATGTAAGAGATAATGTTGCACCAGTAATAACTGGAAATAATAATATTGAAATTGGAAATTTAGAAGATTTTTCACTTGAACAAATAAAAGAGACTTTAACAGTGACAGATGATATTGACACAAATATTGTTTTGGAAGTTTTTCAAGATAATTATTCGCTGAATCAACATAAGGTTGGTAGTTATGATGTAACCTTTGTAGCAAAAGATAATTCGAATAATTGTTCTTATTATACCGTTACAATAAATATTATTGATAGTGAGAAACCGGTTTTTCTTTTTGACAAAGGAATGATAAATATTGCTTCAAATATCAAGCCAATAACAACTGGAGATGTTTTATTATTATCTAGTAGATATTATGGATTAAATCAAGAAGATGAAATTATTGTAGTATATGATGAATATAAAAATAGTAAATCTCTTGGTGATCATAATGTCTTATTTGAATCAGGTGGAAAAAAATATAAATTAAATATAAATGTTATCGATGATAAAAAAACAGAACCAACAAAAGTTGATTCTAGTAATTCTAAATTGTCAGTCTTCTTTAGAAAAATCGGAAATTTCTTCAGTAGAATTTGGCAAAGTATTTTTTAATTTTTTTTCTGCTTTTGTAAGTGGGACAGGATCATAACCGCCTTTAGATAAAGGATTACATCTAATAATGCGGTAAAAAGTCA
>DUUA01000123.1 GCA_012841765.1 Acholeplasmataceae bacterium | reverse complement strand
GTAATTAATAAATGTTATAATTATATTAATAAAATATTTTGATAAAGAGGTAGAAGATAATGAAAGAAATGAAACTGGATTATAAAAAGACGATATATGTCGGCTTAGCGTTTTTACTAATTAGTATGTTTTGGCAAACATACGATAACATTATTGGGAAGATTTTAATTGATAAGTTTGGATTAAACCAAACTTGGTCAGGATTAGTTATGGCTGTTGATAATATTTTAGCGCTAGCGCTATTGCCGTTGTTTGGGATGTTATCAGATAAAACAAGAACAAAAATAGGGAAGAGAACCCCATATATTATTATAGGAACTTTAATAGCTGCTCTTGCATTTGTTTCACTATCTTTTGTTGATAATAGTCAAACAAATAAAATAAATACCGAAACAACAATTATTACTGACTACGAAGAAGTAAACGCAAAAATAGTTGCTGGTGATATGCTTGTAGACGATTGGGATAATATCTTCGATGATATTAAAGCAGAAAGAGATGACTCTTTATCAAAAGGTGTAATTACCGAAAATGATTACAAACGTTATGAGACAAATATCTCTGGCGCTTATGATAATATTATTGAAGAAGGTAAATATACTGAAGAAATTGGCCGGTTTGATCAAAGAGAAATAGCGGATATTTACTATAATTATTTAAGCACAAGAGCTTGGGAATTAACTAGAAATGATACTAAAAATCTTTACTTATTCATTGGAATATTATTGATTGTATTAGTAGCAATGTCAACATTTAGATCACCTGCGGTTGCTTTAATGCCTGACGTTACAGTTAAACCATCAAGAAGTAAGGCAAATGCTGTTATTAATCTTTTAGGTGCAGTTGGTGGAATAACATCGATTTTATTAATAAGTTTATTAGGCTTATCTAAGGCATCTTACGTTTCGTACACACCAATATTTGTTGCAACATCAATCTTAATGGTTGTAGCATTGATTATCTTTTTATTTAAAGTTAACGAACCAAAATTAATTGAACAATACAATAGTGATGTTCTAGATTACGGTCTAGATGAAGAGGATATTGCCGGAGAAGATTATGTTGAAAGAAAATTAGGTAAAAAAGAATTACTTTCATTAGTTTTAATATTACTATCAGTTTTCTTCTGGTTTAGTGGATATAATGCTGTTACAACTAAACTATCTGATTATGCACCGAAAATGTTAAATATGGATTTTGCAACACCATTGTTAGTTGCACAAGCAACAGCAATTATTGCATTTATTCCAATTGGTATATTATCTTCTAAAATTGGCCGTAAGAAAATGATTTTAGCAGGTATTATTTTACTAACAATATGTTTTGGGAGTGCTTATTTCCTAGATGCAGAAACAGGTCAAATTTTATATCTTGTCTTAGCATTAACAGGTGTTGCTTGGGCAACAATTAATGTGAATTCATTTCCAATGGTAGTTGAACTTGCATCAGGATCAAATGTTGGAAAATATACTGGATATTATTATACTTTCTCAATGGCTGCACAAATTATGACACCAATTCTATCAGGGTTATTAATGGACAATTTAGGAAGGGGAATTTTATTCCCATATGCAACTGTCTTTGTAGCAATATCATTTGTAACCATGTTTTTCGTAAAACATGGCGATTCAAAACCTGTTGCTAAAAAAGGTTTAGAAGCATTTGATGTAGAAGATTAATTAAATTAAAAAACGGCTTAACTACATTAGTTAGCCGTTTTTACATAAGGGGACATTAAAAATGATTTTAAGCGAAATAGAAAAATATATACCAAAAGATTTAGAAGAAAAAATAACAAAAAATATTATTATTGATTTTATTAAAAATAATAGTAATGTTTTAAGTCGAAAAAACATGATTGCTCACATAACTACTTCAGCTTTCATT
>DUUA01000122.1 GCA_012841765.1 Acholeplasmataceae bacterium | reverse complement strand
TTTTTTAGATAAATTAAAAAAAATTAATAAAATGGGAGAATAAGATCTCATTTTTATTTTTATTTATAAAAGTAAAAAGTTAAAAACTAAAAAAAGGTTATCAACAAGCAAAAAAGGGATAACTATGGATAAAATGGGGAAAACTTGTGGAAAAGATAAAAAAAGGGAATTGAGCTTGTAATTTGCATTATTTCGTTATTAAAATGCTTAAGCCTAAATTATGTATAAAGATGACTAAAAAATGGAAATTAGAGCCTCTTAAAGGCTTAATATTCAATTATTTAGCAAAACTTAAAGATTGATAAAAAAAAGGTTAAAAAGGCTTTAAAAATGTACTATAATATGGTATAATAGATATTATAATTTAGGGGTATTTATGAAGGAAATAAGAATAAAAACTGAATATATTACATTAGGCCAATTTTTAAAGTTTATTAGTATAATTGGTTCCGGATCTGATGCTAAACTCTTTTTAGAAAATGAAGAAGTATATGTAAATGATGAAAAAGAGGATAGAAGAGGTAGAAAACTGTATCCTAACTATATAATAAGAGTTTTGGACGAAGAATATAAGGTAGTTTAGACTAATGTTTTATTTAGATAGTATTAAATTAATTAATTTTCGTTGTTATAGAAGTAATGAATTTCAATTTTCTCCAAATATTAATATAATTATTGGTGAAAATGCTGTTGGTAAAACTTCTTTAGTTGAAGCTATTTATTGTCTTGGGTTAATTAAGTCTTATAAAACCTTTAATGATGTTTTATTAGTTAAAGAAGGATTCGATTTTTATAATGTAAAAGCTAATTTTATTGAAAATGAACAAAATATTGATTTTATGATTTCATATAATGATAAAAAGAGAAAAATGGTTAGAAATAATCAAGTTATTAAGAAACAAAGTGAATATATTGGATATTTCCAAGTGGTTATGTTTTCACCAGATGATATTGAGCTAATTAAAGGAACGCCTTCTATTAGAAGAAGGTTTATGGATACCTATATTGGCCAGCTAGATAAAGAATATTTGGAAAACTTATCTTTATATAAAAAAATTCTTAAATCTAGAAATGAAATATTAAAGGATTTTGATCCTAATAATAAAAAGATTCGTGCTTTATTAGAAATATATACTGATAAGCTAATTGAATATGCTAAAAAGATTGTTGGAAGACGATTATTATTTTTTAAGGAACTTAATCCATATATAGAAAGTCAATCTTTAGCAATTTCTAAAAATAAAGAGAAATTAAGGATTAATTATTTGGCTAATTCTAATATAATTAATATAGAAAAAGAAATCAGAGGGAATATCAATAATGATATCTTTGCAAGGACGACTACATTAGGTCCTCACAAAGATGATTTTGAATTTATTGTTAATGATAGAAACGCATGTGAATATGCATCCCAAGGACAGCAAAGAACAGCTACTCTTTCATTAAAGTTAGGGTTAGCTGCTAAATTTAAAGATATTACAAGTAAAGTAATAATAATATTAGATGATGTTTTTAGTGAACTTGATAAAAGTAGGAAAAACAGTGTTATGGAATTACTTATAGGTAAGGGACAGATATTTATTACCACAACTTCAATTAAAGATATCGATATAAATATATTAAATCTTAGTAAATTAATAGAAATTAACAAGGAGAACGAGAAGAATGGATAATGTAAAAGCATATATAGGTTCAGACATTCAAATATTAGAGGGTTTAGAAGCTGTTAGGAAAAGACCTGGTATGTATATTGGTTCAACTGGCCCAAGAGGATTACACCATTTAGTATGGGAAATCGTCGATAATTCTATTGATGAGGCTTTAGCTGGCTATTGTTCTCATATAGAAGTAACAATACTTCCTGATGGTAGCATACAAATAAATGATGATGGAAGAGGAATTCCAATTGACATTCATCCAAAGACTGGAGAATCTGCAGCTGAGGCAGTATTTACTATTTTGCATGCTGGTGGTAAGTTTGATGGTTCATCATATAAAGTTTCTGGAGGTCTACATGGAGTAGGAGCTTCAGTCGTAAATGCTTTAAGTGAACATTTACTTGTAGAGATTCATAAAGATGGAAAAAAATATCAACAAGAATATGTTAAAGGTATAAGATTATATCCTTTAAAAGAAGTTGGCATTACTGATATTCATGGAACATATGTTACATTTAAACCAGATGCTACAATTTTTGAAGAAACTGTTACTTTTGATTATGATACGTTAAGACATCATCTTCAACAATCAGCATTTCTTAATAGAGATTTAAAAATAAGTCTATATGATCAAAGAAATCCTGAAAGATTACGAGAAAATCATTATCAATATGAAGGTGGTATTTCTGAATATGTTTTATTTTTAAATAAAGGAAGAAAAGCGTTACATCCAGATGTAATTTATATAAGTGGAAAATCAGAAAATATTGAAATCGAAATTGCCATGCAATATACTGAAGATTACAGTAGTTATGTGTATTCATATGTTAATAATATTTATACTCTTGAAGGTGGAACTCATGAAGAGGGTTTCAGAAATAGGTTAACAACAACACTTAATCAATATGGAAAATCTAATAATATTTTTAGGAAAGATGAATCTTTTACTGGAGATGACACAAGAGAAGGTCTAACTACTGTTATTAGTGTTAGACATCCAAACCCACAATTTGAGGGACAAACAAAGTCAAAATTAGGTAATACTGAAGTTAGAAGAATAACATCACAAATATTGGGAGAAGGATTAGATAGTTATTTAGCTGAACATCCTTCAACAGCAAGAACTGTTATTGAAAAAGCGTTGCTTTCTTCAAGGGCAAGATTAGCAGCTAAGAAAGCAAGAGATGCTACAAGAAGGAAAAGTCCTCTTGAATCATTAGGATTTGCTTCAAAACTTGCTGATTGTCGAAGTAAGAATCCAGAATTAAGCGAAATATATATTGTCGAGGGTGATTCTGCTGGTGGTTCTGCAAAACAAGGAAGAGATGCAGAGTTTCAAGCGATACTACCTTTAAGGGGAAAAGTAATTAATGTTGAAAAAGCAAGAGTGGAACATGTTTTAGATAATAAAGAAATAATTTCCATGATTCAAGCTTTTGGAACGGGTATCGGTAAAGAATTTAATATTGGAAATGCAAGATATCATAAAATTATTATTATGACCGATGCCGATGTAGATGGTGCTCATATTAGAACATTACTGCTTACTTTCTTTTATAGATATATGCGTGGTTTATTTGAAAAAGGTTATGTATATATTGCACAACCTCCTTTATATAAAGTTTCACAAGGTAGAAAAGTAGAGTATGCCTATAGTGATATTGAATTACAAAAGATATTAGAAACATTCCCAAAGACTAGTAAACCAAATATTCAAAGGTATAAGGGATTAGGGGAAATGAACGCTGTTCAATTATGGGAAACAACAATGGATCCTAAATTTAGAACATTATTACAAGTTCAACTTGATGCATCAACAGAAGCAGATTCAGTTTTTAGTATGTTAATGGGTGATGATGTTGAACCAAGAAGAGAGTTCATTGAAGAAAATGCGGTTTATGTTGAAAATCTGGATATTTAAACGAGGTATATATGGAAAACGATAATAAAAAAATAGAAAATAATAATAATGGATTAGATTTTACTAAGATTGATGACATAGTTGATGGGCATCATACTGGTGGAGTTAAAGAAATCGATTTAGCTAAAGAAATGAAAACTTCATTTCTTAGCTATGCTATGAGTGTTATTGTTTCAAGAGCATTACCTGATGTTAGGGATGGAATGAAGCCTGTACACAGAAGAATCCTTTATGCTATGAATGATTTAGGAATGTATTCTGATAAAGCATATAAAAAATCTGCCAGAATTGTTGGAGAAGTTATGGGTAAGTATCACCCTCATGGTGATACAGCTATTTATGATTCAATGGTCAGAATGGCGCAAGATTTTAGTTATCGTTATCCTTTAGTTGAAGGTCAAGGTAATTATGGGTCAATTGATGGTGATGGAGCAGCAGCAATGCGTTACACTGAAGCTAGAATGAGCAAGATGGCAATGGAACTTTTAAAAGATCTTGGGAAAAACACTGTAAGTTTTAAAGATAACTACGATGGTTCAGAAACAGAACCAACAGTATTTCCTTGTAGGTTCCCAAATATCTTAGTAAATGGAGCGACTGGAATTGCTGTAGGTATGGCAACCAATATTCCTCCTCATAATTTAACGGAAATAATTAATGGATTGTTAGCATTAATTGAAAATCCGGATATTTCAATTGAGGGGTTAATGGCTTTTATTAAAGGACCAGATTTTCCTACTGGTGGACTTATTATGGGTCTTACTCAAGTTAGAAAAGCATATCTAACTGGAAGTGGAGCAATTACAATTAGAGCTCAAGTAGAAGTTGTTGACAAAGATAATAATAAACAAGATTTAATTATTAGAGAGATACCTTATCAAGTTAATAAATCAAAATTAATTGAAAGAATTGCTACAGTTGCTAAAAATAAAGTAATTGATGAAATTACTGATTTAAGAGATGAATCAACAAGAGAAGGAATTAGGATTGTTATTGAATTAAAACGGGGAACAAATAGTAGTGTTGTTTTAAATAAATTATATAAACATACACAATTGCAATCTACTTTTGCTATAAATACTCTAGCTCTTGACAAAGGACAGCCAAAGGTTTTAAACTTAAAAGAAGTTTTAGTTTGTTATTTAGAACATCAAGTGGATGTTATAACTCGTAGAACTCAATATGATTTGGATAAAGCAGAAACAAGAGCTCATCTATTGGAAGGACTTTTAATTGCTTTGGGTAGTATTGATCAAGTAATACAATTAATTAAAAAGAGTAAGAATACAGAAGAAGCACTAAATGGCTTAATGGCAACATTTAAATTATCAGAAGAGCAAGCAAAAGCTATTTTAGATATGAAATTACAAAGATTAACTGCTTTAGAAACTGATAAGATTAAAGAAGAATTATTAACATTAAAAAAATTCATTGCTGAATGCAAAGAAATTTTAAGTAATCATGATAAAAAAATGGAAATCATCATTAGCGAATTAATTGAAATAAGAGATAAATTTGGTGATGATAGAAGAACAGAGATAACATTAAGTGATGATTTAGATATTGAAGATGCTGATTTGATTCCTGTAGAAGATTCTATTATTACATTAACTGAGCGTGGATACATAAAAAGAATGACTGCTGATACTTATCGACCTCAACATAGAGGTGGAACAGGAATCACAGGAACCAAAATGATTGAAGAAGATTTTGTTAATACAGTTTTATTTACATCGACACATGATACATTGTTATTTTTTACTAATTTTGGAAAGATATATAAATTAAAAGCTTTCCAAGTTCCGGAATCAAGTAGGCTTGCAAAAGGGTTACCAATTGTAAATTTACTTAATTTTGATACAGGAGAAGAATTAGCTGCAGTTTTAAATGTTGAAGATGATATTGATTCTGAACATTATTTAATCTTTGCAACAAAAAAAGGAATTATTAAGAAAACAGAGATATCACAATTTAGTAATATAAGAACTAATGGTATTAGAGCTTTATTATTAAATGAAGGTGATGAGTTATTTAGAGTTTCTGTTACCGATGGCGAAAAAGATATCATCTTAGGAACATCAAATGGTAAAGCAATTCGTTTCAGTGAATCTGATATTCGACCAATGGGTAGAATAGCCGCTGGTGTTAGAGGTGTTAAAGTAGAAGAGGATGCTGAAGTTGTTGGTATGGCTATTGTTAGCACAGATGGTGATGAAGTAGTTATTGTAACGGAAAAAGGTTATGGTAAAAGGACTAATGTAGATGCATTTAGAGTTCAGGTTCGTGGTGGTAAAGGTGTTAAAGCTTTAAACATTACAGAAAAGAATGGCAAAATGGTCTCTTTAAGAACTGTTCGCGGTGATGAAGATTTAATGGTTATTACAGATCACGGGATGGTTATTAGAACTCCACTGGATAAAATTCTTACTATTGGTCGTGACACTCAAGGAGTTTGTATTATTAAATTAAAAAATTCACAACTTGTTGCAAGTATTGCTATTGTTCCTCATGAAGAGATAGAAGATGAGACAAGCGAAATAGATTATGATGAAAAATATGAATATGATACTAGTTATACATTTCTTGATGAAAACAAAGATGATAAGGATGAAGACTTAGATATATAATTTATTGACAATAATGGATATCTATAATATAATTGTTTAACTGAATAGCCGAAGATAAAGAAATAGTAAAAAATAAACATCTGTCTAGAGATTTAGTGTTTGGTGGAAACTAAAGAGATGACTTTTTGAATCTATCTTTTAGGTGAAGTTTAAAAACTTCCGTTTTGGAACGTTACAGCCAATAAAGTGAGGTATTTTTATATCTAACTAGGGTGGCACCGCGGATTTATTCGTCCCTTATTTATTAAAATAAGGGATTTTTTTATATCATAAGGAGGAAATTATGTTAGATATAAAGTATGTAAGGGAAAATTTAGAAGAAGTAATTGCAAGACTAGCTACTAGAAATGGTGATTTTAGTTATTTAAGAGATATCGTTAATAAAGATGAAAAGAGAAGAGAACTAATTACTGAGGTTGAACAACTTAAGAAATTAAGAAATGAAACGAGTAAAGAAATTGGTATTTTAAAAAGAAATAAACAAGATGCAACAGAAGTTTTAAAAACTGTTGCCACGATTGGTGACAAAATTACAAATTTTGATAATGAAATTAGGCAATTAGAAGAAGAAATTAATTTTGCTTTAATGTCTACACCAAATTTATTACATGAATCTGTACCAATTGGTAAAGATGAATCTGAAAATGTTGAAATTAGAAAGCATTTAAAACCGACTACTTTTACTTTTACTCCTAAACCTCATTATGAACTGGGAGAAAAACTTGGAATTTTAGATTTCGAAAGAGCAGCTAAGATTACTGGAAGTAGGTTTGTTGTTTATAAAGGTTTAGGAGCAAGACTAGAACTTTCTTTGATTAAGTTTATGATGGATTTACATGCTAGAAAGAATGGATATGTGGAAATTATTCCACCATATATTGTTTCTAGGCAATCGATGATGGCTACTGGTCAATTACCAAAATTTGAAAATGATTCTTATAAAGTTATTGGTGGAGAAGGCGAATGGTTTTTAAATCCAACTGCTGAGGTTCCAACAATTAATATGTATCGAGATGAGATTTTGGATATTAATGAATTACCAATTAAACATTGTAGTTATACTACTGCTTTTAGATCTGAAGCTGGTAGTGCTGGGAGAGATACAAGAGGGATTATTAGGCAACATCAATTTAATAAGGTTGAACTTATTAAATTAACTAGTGAAGAAAATTCTTATGATGAACTGGAAAAAATGTTAATTGATTCAGAAACAGTTTTAAAAGAATTAAAACTTCCTTATCATGTTATTTCTCTTTGTAGTGGTGATATGGGATTTGCAATGGCAAAGACATATGATATCGAAGTATGGATACCATCTCAAAATACATATAGAGAAATAGGTAGTATTAGTAATTCTGGCGATTACCAAGCAAGAAGAGCTAATATAAAAGTTAGAAGAAGTAAAGATGAAAAATTAGAATTTGCACATATTTTAAATGGTTCGGGTCTTGCAGTCGGAAGAACGTTAGTTGCAATTATGGAAAACTACCAGCAAGAAGATGGAAGTATTTTAGTGCCCGAAGTATTAATTCCCTATATGGGAGTAGATGTGATAAAATAGGTAAAAAAGGAGAATGAGATGTTAGAAATTATTAAAAATTACAAAGAATTAAATGACTATCCAGTTGTTTATGGGTTATTTCAAGATGAAGAAGTTATTGAAGCAAATGAATTTGTTAACAAATTAGTTAAAAATAAATTTGTAGAAAGCAAAGTAGGTGTAATTACTAAATTATTTGATCCAGAAAATGAAAAAGAAATTTTTGTTGTTGGTTTAGGAGAAAAAGAGAAATACACAATGGAAGTTTTTAGAAAAGCAATTAAAGGCGTTAATTATAAGATAGGCAAAGAACTATCAATTAATATTAAAAGCTTTTTAGGACTGCTAAATGAAAAAGAATTAATTAAAGAAATTGTTTTAGTGCTTGCTTATTATAATTATGTATTTGATGAGTTTAAAACAGAAAAAATTGAAAATAACTTAAGTGTTCAACTATTAACAGATGAGGATATTGATAAGGAAGTTAATGAAGCTTATAATATTGCTGTGGCAATTGATAATGTTCGTGATCTTGTTAATAAACCATATAATTTTATGACTGCAGATGATCTTTCAAAATATGCTTTAAGTCTTGTTGAAAACTTAAATAATAAAAAAGTTAGTATTAAAGTACTTGGGAAAAAAGAAATTGAAGATATGAAAATGGGAGCTTTCCTTGGAGTTAATAAAGGATCTACTGCTGAACCAAAATTAATTCATTTAACATATCAAGGAAATCCTAAATCTAAAGAAAAATTAGCTTTAGTTGGTAAAGGTGTAATGTTTGATACTGGTGGGTATAGTTTGAAAAGTAACATGGTTACTATGAAAAGCGATATGGCTGGTTCAGCAACTGTTTTAGGAATCTTTGAAGCAGTTGTTGAAAATGGGTTAAAGAAAAATATTGATGTTGTTATTTGTGCTACGGATAATAGAATCAACGGGGAAGCATTACTTCCTGATGATGTTATCACAGCAATGAATGGTAAAACTATTGAAATAGTATCGACTGATGCTGAAGGAAGATTAACTTTAGCTGATGCAGTTACATATGCACAAGAACAAGGAAATCAAGAAATAATTGATTTTGCAACTTTAACTGGAGCAGTTGTAATTGCTTTAGGAGAAGACACAACTGGATTATTTGGAAATGATAAAGATAATATTGCTAAATTAATTGAATGCGGAAATGGGCAAGGCGAAAGTATTTGGGAACTTCCAATTACAGATTTTACAAAAGAAAAAGTTAGAGGAAGTAAAGTAGCTGATTTAACAAATTCTACAGGAAGAGGCGCTGGAGCAAGTGGAGCTGCAGGTTTCATTGCAGAATTTATCAATGAGGGTACAAAATGGATGCATTTAGATATTGCAGGAACTGCTTTTAGTACAAGCCCATCAAAAGGTCAATTTTATGGAGCAAGCGGAGCAACACTTAAATCTGTTTATAAATACTTAGAAAAATAAAATGTATTGTAGAAATTGTGGAAAAGAATTAGCTAACAATGAAGTTTACTGTCCTAATTGTGGGATGATGATATCTAACAAAACAAATAGTGTTGCAAAAGTTTTGGAAAAAGATCAAAACAAATTAGAAAATACATCTTCTTTTCTAGCGAAAATTAGTTTTATTACAATGATTGTGTCATTCCATAGTTTTATAGCTTTGATTGGTTTGATTATCGGAATTATCAGTATTGTTATATCATTGATAAATAAAGTAAAACATAATGTTAATTTCAATGGTTTAACTCTAGCGATGAGTATTTCTGGAATTATCACAAATTTAATGATTTTTGTATTTCTAATGTTTCTTATCTAAAATTTTAAATGTCTGTAAAGAGATAAATTTTTATTAGTTAAAATTAAACAAAAAGCCAAGCAATTTTCAGAATTTATCTGATTTGCTTGGCTTTTTTTATTTAGTTAAAACCTTTTTAAATTTAAGTGAACTATAAAACATGTTTTAAAATTATATGAACTTACTTAACCATTCTATGTTTTATTTATAAAGTTTACTTATGTTTATTACTGTAAATATTAAGTAGACTCAAGTTTTGTTTTTAGAGCCAGGATTTTATATTTTAAACTACATAATATTATTTAAATAAATCTAATTATTTTAGCACTTAAAAGTTTATTCAATATTAAGCAATTGATAGACATCACGTAACACTGTATTTTTATACGTAAATGTTTTATTTAATATTTTTTTACTTTCTAATTTATAATATTTTTTAATTTCTTCATTTAACAAACCACTAATGTTAATCATCACATTATAAATAGCGCCTTCAATCCCACTAGTTAGAGCTAATACTGAAACGCCTAAATCAGAAACAGTTTGTTTATTACTAAATTCCAAAATAAAACTTAAGATTTCTAAAGCTTTTAAAGATAAATTTGCTACCGCAAAAGGAACTTTAATAGCTCCTATCGTCGCTTCTTCTATTTCATTATTTCTTAACTGTTTTTCAACTTCTGTATTTTTAGGTAACCCAAAAGCTTTCATGATTAAATTGAAAGATTCAGTATCGGCATCAATTAAAGGTATTAATTCAATTTTGATACTGTCTAATTGATTTAAACTATTAGTAAACTTTTTTTGGATAGATTCCTCTAGCTTTAAATATTTCTTTTTATTAATTGTTAAATGACCGACCATTTTAGCTAAAGAAACTCCTAATACTGACATTAACGCAGCAACACTGCCTCCTCCAGGAGCAGGTGAATTAGAATCCACTTGTTCAATAAATTCTTTTACTTTTAAATTAATTAAATCCATTATTTCTCCCTTATTATTTGTTTGTCTTTTACAACATGTTTACCTTTAATAAATACATCTGTTACATGATTAGTTCCAAAATGATAGAAAAGATAATCTAAATTTTCAATATCAAGTAAAATTAAATCAGCATCTTTAGAAATTTCAATACTTCCTTTATTTTTACTAATACCTAGATGATAAGCAGGATTAATAGTTACTGCGTTTAGTATTTCTTCTGAGGTCATTTTTAAATAATTTGCAGATAACTGCATAATTAACTGAAAGTTTTCCGTTGGGCAACTTCCAGGATTGTAATCGCCAGAAATACTAATAGCTACATTATTATCAATCATATATCTTGCATTAGCATATCCTTTTCCTAAATAAAATGAAGTCCCTGGAAGTAAGTTTCCAATTGTATTACTCTTTCCTAGTAAAATAATATCTTCATTTGATGAAGCCATCAAATGATCAACGCTTGTTGCTCCTAAATCTACACCCAGTTTTGTCCCACCAAGAGGTTTAATTTCATCTGCATGAAGTTTTACTTTGAAGCCTAATTCTTTTGCGTATGATAAAATTTCTTCTGTTTCTTTTAAATTAAAAACTCCATTCTCACAAAACACATCAACAGATTCTGATAACCCTGTTTTCTTAAGAGATTTTAAGTCTATTAGTAATTGATTAATATAAGCTCTTCTATTATCTTTATATTCAATCGGAATAGCATGGGCTCCCATATATGTGGACACTATATGAATAGGATGCTCTTCATGTAATTTATTACTCACTTTTAATTGCTTAATTTCCGTTTCATAATTAAGTCCATACCCACTTTTTGCTTCTAAAACTACAACCCCATAACTCATCATAATATCTAATGATTTTTTTGCTTTAAAATATAGTTCTTCAAAACTAGCATTCCTTGTTTTTTCAACTGTTCCTAATATTCCTCCACCAGCTTTTAAAATATCTAAATAAGAAATATCTTTTTTTAACAAAGCAAATTCATTTTCTCGTGAACCTGCATGAACTAAATGAGAATGAGAATCAACAAAGCCTGGTAAACAAATTTTCCCTAAAGCATTAAATAAAATTGTCTTATCATTGACAAATTCCTGATAATCACCAATACCAATATTAAGGATTTTTTGATCCTTAATAACAATAAAAGGATTTTCAAATATTTTAATTTTACTCATTTCTTTTCCACGAACAGGGGGAATTAAATAAGGAGTATATATTCTTTTTATATTGAAAATGATTAAATCTGCTTTCATATTATTCACCTAAATGCGCTTCTATTATTTTCATTATATTAAAGTTTCGAAGAT
>DUUA01000121.1 GCA_012841765.1 Acholeplasmataceae bacterium | reverse complement strand
ATATGATTAATAAAGGAGAAGAAAGTTAATGAAAGTAAGTGTAAAGAAATTAGAAGGTAGTCAAGTTAATATAGAGGTTTCTCTAACAGCCATTGAATTCAGTGAATGTTATGAAATTGGATTAAATAAAGTTTTGGAAACTGTAGAAATAAAGGGTTTTAGAAAAGGTAAAGTACCTAAAGATATTTATCTAAAGAAATTTGGGCAAGGTGCAGTTTATGAAGAAGCAATAAATGAGGCAATTGGTAAAACGTATTATGAAGCTCTTCAAAAGAAAAAAGTGTTAGCAGTAGATGAACCCAAAATTGATATTGATTATGAAAATTTAGCTCCAGATAAACCATTTAAATATAATGCTATCGTAGATGTTTATCCAGAAATTAAATTAGGCGAATATTACGGAATAGAAATTGAAAAACAAAGTACAGAAGTTACTGACGAAGAAATAGAAGCACAAATTAATTTAGATTTAAAAAAACATGCAGAGTTAGAACTTGTTGAAGGGAAACCACTTGAAAATGGTTATACGGCAATTTTTGATTTTCTTGGCACAGTTGACGGTAATCCTTTTGAAGGCGGAAAAGCTGAGAATTATTCTTTAGAAATTGGATCTAATCAATTTATTCCTGGATTTGAAGAGCAAATGGTAGGGATGAAATCTGGAGAAGTTAAAGATGTAAAAGTTGTTTTTCCTGAGAATTATCAAGCTGCAGATTTAGCTGGTAAAGATGCAGTGTTTACTGTTACTTTGCACGAAATTAAAAAACAAGTTGTCCCAGAGTTAAATGAAGAATTTATTACTGAGTTAGATGATGAAAATATTAAAACTGTTGAACAATATAAGGAAGATGTAAAAAATACTCTTAGTGAGAAAAAAATAGAAGAATCTGAAAATAAAATCATGGATGATATTATTGATGTAGTATGTAATAATGCTATTGTTGATTTGCCAGAATCTATGGTTGCAAGAAGAGCAAAACAAATGCTCCAACAAGTTGAAGATCAAGCAAAACAATATGGTCTTACTCTAGAACAATTCTTGCAATTCCAGGGATTAACTGTTGAACAATATGAAGAGTTAATTAAAGAACCAGCAAAGAAATCGGTTTTACAAAGTATTGTCTTAGAAGAAATTGCTAAAGTTGAAAAAATAAAATTAACAGCTAAAGAATATAAAGAACAATATGAGATTTTAGGGAAACAATATAATATGAATGGAGAAGAAGCGTCTAAAGCAATTCCAAAGGACCAAGTAACTCCTTATTTTGTTAGTCTTAAAACAATGGAATTATTAAAAGAAAAAGCTGTTATTAAATAAGGTGGATAAAATGACCGAAGAGAAATTATGTTCTTTTTGCGGGTTGCCAGAAGATGATGATAGATTTTTAATTGAAGGTGATGATGCTTATATTTGTCCTTCTTGTATTGAATTATGTCATCAAATAGTTGAGATGAATAAAGAAATTAATGTTGATGAAAAATTTGAGTTAAATCTTACTCCAAGAGAAATTAAAGAAAAACTTGATGAGTATATTGTTGGCCAAGATCATGCAAAAAAGATTTTATCAGTAGCAGTATATAATCATTACAAAAGAGTTGTAAATAACTTATATGAAGATAGTGAAATAGACATTGAAAAGAGTAATATTTTATTAATTGGTCCGACTGGGACAGGTAAAACTTTACTTGCTAAAACATTGGCAAAAGTTTTAGATGTACCATTTGCAATTGCTGATGCGACAACTTTAACTGAAGCTGGTTATGTAGGTGAAGATGTTGAAAATGTTTTATTAAGATTAATTCAAGCAGCAGATTATAATATTGGTAAAGCCCAAAAAGGTATTATATATTTAGATGAGTTAGATAAAATTGGACGGAAAAGTGATAATCCTTCCATTACTAGAGATGTTTCTGGAGAAGGTGTTCAACAAGCACTTTTAAAGATTTTAGAAGGAACTGTCGCTAATGTTCCACCTGCAGGCGGTAGAAAACATCCGGAACAAGAATATATAGCTTTTGATACAACAAATGTATTATTCATTTGTGGTGGTAGTTTTGAAGGTATGAATGATGTTGTAAAAAATCGATTAGGTAAAAAGCAAATTGGTTTTAATCAAGACTTTTTAAATAGTATTGAAGAAGAAGATTTATATAAAAAAGTTATTCATGATGATATTAAGAAATTTGGTATTATTCCAGAATTAGTAGGAAGACTACCGATAATCGCATCTTTAGAAGATTTGTCTGTTGAATACTTGATTAAGATACTAACAAAACCTAAAAATGCTATTATTAAACAATATCAAAGAATGTTTTCTATGGAAGATATGATTCTTTCTTTTAACAAAGATGCTTTAGAAGAAATAGCTAAAATTGCTCAAGCAGAAAAAACTGGAGCAAGAGGGTTAAGAGCTATTATTGAAAAAGTATTGTTAGATATTATGTATCATTTACCTGATAAAAAAGATATCGTTAAGTGTGCGATTACTAAAGGAGTTATCACTAAAAATGCAGCTCCAAAGTTAACATACAAGGAAAAGAAAATTGCCTAAGGAAGCTTAGGCATTTTCTAACAAATAGTTTAAATATACTTATTAAAGAAATAATTAAGATTATTTGGTATAATATGTATATAGTAATAAAAAATATATAAGGAGGTGAATATTATGTTTAATAATCACGATGTTGAAAGAGCTATATTACCTGCATTTCCTATACGTGGAATTGTCCCTTTACCTAATAATGAGATAAAGGTAGATGTAGGCCGCGTTAAATCTCTTAATGCTTTAAAAAAGGCTGCTGATAACGATAAGATGATTGCTATTTTAGTGCAAACAGATACTAAAACAGAAGAACCAACATTTGATGATGTTGAAAAGATAGGTGTTATTGGTCGTATTATTTATGATATGGAACAAAAAGATATACATAGTGTCAAAATTTCTGTTATTACAAGATGTAAAATAAAAGGGATTGTTGAAGTTGATGGAACATGGATGGCTGATATAGTATCGATGCCCGCTTATTCATCTGACCCAGATAAAGAAATAGCTGGAGTTAAATTAATAATTGATGAATTAAAAGATAATTCACAAAAACTATTTGCTCCAAACAGTAATATTGTAAAGTTTATTTCTAAAGGAGTAACTGGAGATCAGTTAGTTGATATACTTGCTTTTAATATGCCAATGGATGTAAGTCATAAATTCAAATATCTTAAAACAAGTAATATTGATGAAAGAATAGTATTCATTTTAGAAGATTTAAAGAAAGCACAATATTTTAAAAATATTGAAGATGGTATAGAACAAAAAGTTAGAGAATCTATTAATGAAGGGCAAAAAGAATATTATTTAAGAGAAAAAATGCGAGCAATTCAAGATGAATTAGGAGACAGAGCTATTAAAGATGTCGATGTTGAAAAACTGAGAAAGAAAATTTTGGCTGCAAAGATGCCCAAAACAATGGAAGATACAGCTTTAAATGAGCTTAAACGTTATAATACTATGAATCCAGCAAGTGCCGAAAGCACAATTTCTAAAACATATTTAGATTTTGTTGTTAGTCTTCCTTGGTCCAAAAAGACAAAAGAAGCGCGTGATTTAAACAAGGCTCAAAAACAACTTGATATTGATCATTATGGTCTTGATATTGTAAAAGATAGAATATTAGAATATATCGCTGTTCATATATTGACACAGAAGAATCCATCTTCTATTTTATGTTTAGTAGGTCCTCCGGGAGTTGGTAAAACTTCTCTAGCAAGATCAATTGCTAAATCTTTAAATAAAGAATTTGTGAAACAATCACTTGGAGGAGTTAAAGATGAATCCGAGATAAGAGGTCATAGAAGAACATATATCGGAGCGTTACCTGGAAGAATTTTACAAGGAATGCAAAGAGCAGGAGTCATGAATCCAGTTTTCTTGCTTGATGAGATTGATAAATTATCAAGTGACTATCGAGGAGATCCAGCATCTGCAATGCTTGAAGTGTTAGACTCAGAACAAAACAAATATTTTAGTGACCATTATTTAGAAGAACCATATGATTTATCAAATGTCTTCTTTATTGCGACTGCTAACTATTTAGAAAATATTCCTTATGCATTAAGAGATAGATTAGAGATTGTTGAAATATCTAGTTATACTGAATTTGAAAAATTTGAGATTGCTAAAAGACATTTACTGTCAAAACAGTTAGAGTTAAATGGGCTTGATAGTAGTAAATTTAATCTTAAAGATGATGCTTTAATTAGAGTTATTCAAGAATATACTAAAGAAGCAGGAGTTCGTCAATTAGAGAGAATGATTAGTAGTTTAATTAGAAAATCAATTAAAAAAATATTAATGGAAAAATTAGATGAAATTGTTATTACAAAAGATGATTTAGAGACATATTTAGGGAAACCAATGTATTTTTATAACATAGCTGGACTTGAAGATCAAATTGGCGTTGTAACAGGACTTGCATATACTCAATATGGTGGAGATACTTTATCAATTGAAGTAACTTATTATAAAGGAACTGGAAAAATTCTTCTAACAGGGCAACTTGGAGATGTTATGAAAGAATCAGCGCAAGCTGCATTTAGTTATGTTAAATCTAATTCGAAACATTTAGGAATTGACGCTAAATTATTTGAAGATACTGATTTACATATTCATATTCCAGAAGGAGCTGTTCCAAAAGATGGACCTTCAGCTGGAGTTACAATTGCAACTGCTATTACATCTGCATTTACTAAAAGAAAAGTTAAACATGATGTTGGAATGACTGGGGAAGTTACTTTAAGAGGAAGAGTATTACCAATAGGTGGGTTGAAAGAAAAATCAATTGCTGCTGGTAGATCTGGTCTTAAAACTATTTTGATTCCTCGAGAAAATGAGAAAGATATTGTTGATATTCCTGACACTGTTAAGAAAACATTAAATATAATTTTAGTATCTAATTTGGATGAAGTATTTAAAAATGCTTTAATATAAAGTTTAAGTCCAAAGTTCGAACTTTGGACTTTTTTAAAAATAAAATGTTTGATTTTATAATGTTAATATGTTATAATGTATTAAGCTTATTAGTAAAGGTGTATATAACATCAACGGAGGAATTATGCAAATTGTAGATATTTTATTATTAGTTGTTTCAGTCTTATTAATTTCTATTATAATTTTACAAAGATCAAATGAGGATGCATCTCAAGCATTTACGGGACGTAAATCTGAGTTGTTCGCTAACAAAAAAGAACGAGGACTTGATGTTTGGATTAGCAGAGTAATTGCTGTCCTTTCAGTTTCTTTCTTTATTTTAGCAATTCTTGCTGCGTTTTTTGTTAAAAGAATATAATAGTATTATTAAAAGGTCTGTAGCATACAGACCTTTTTAATTAGCACAAGAGGTATAAATGAAAGAAAAATTATTAGAAATTATAAATAACCCCAAATATCAGCCGTTAACTGTTTCAGAATTAACTGCTCTTTTAAACTTAGGAAAGAACGGTCAAATTTTAATTGATGAGTTAGCAAAAGATAAAGAGGTATTTTATAGTAAATCAAAAGAAAGATTATTGAACCATCAACAAGCAGGAATATTTAAAGGTAAATTAAGTGTTGCTAAAGATGGATATGGCTTTATAAAGTCAGAAGGATTTGAAATAGATTTTTTTGTTCCTAAAACAAAGTTAAATGGAGCATTAGATAAAGATATAGTGTTATTTACGATTCATGATTATTTAAATAAAAGTAAAAATGAAAAACAAGAAGCCCATATTATTGAAGTAATAGAAAGACATTTAAAATATATTATAGGGGAAGTTGTTCAAAAAAATAAAGAATTACTTTTAGCAAGTGATGAAACTGTTTTACCATTACATTTTAATAAATTAGAAAAAGTTAAAGAAGGTCAAGTTGTAAGATGTAAAATTATTAATTATAATAATGATTACTTAGAAGGTGAAGTTGTAGAGGTAATAGGTAATTCAACTGATATTGGTATGGATATTACTATTATTGCTAGGAAATATGGCTTTGAAGCTGAATTTCCTCAGGAAGTTATAGACGAAGTAAATAACTTATCTGAAGATTTAACAAATGAAATTAAAAGAAGAGAGTTTATAGATAGAACTATTATTACTATTGATGGAGCTGATGCTAAAGATTTAGATGATGCTGTTAGTATTAGAAAATTAAAGAATGGTAATTATGAACTAGGTGTTTATATTGCTGATGTTAGTTACTATGTTCCAAAAGATAGTGAAATAGATAAAGAAGCGTTAAAAAGAGGAACTAGTGTCTATTTAATAGATAGAGTTATTCCTATGCTTCCAAAAAGAATTAGTAATAATATTTGTAGTTTAAATGAAAATGAAAATAAACTTGTGATTGCTTGTATTATGGAAATTAATAATAAAGGTAAAATTATTGATACAGTTTTAAAAGAAGCAGTTATTAAAACAAAACATAGAATGACTTATGATAGTATTAATGAAATAATAGAAGGAAATGAAAAAGCTATTAATAAGTATAACAATATATATAACGATGTACTTTTAATGCAAGAACTTTCTGAGATTTTAGAAAAGATGAGAGGCATAAGAGGATCTGTTGATTTTGATATTCCTGAATCTGAGGTTATTGTTGATGAAAAAGGTAAACCTATTGAAATAAGAAAAAGAGAAAGAAAAGAAAGTGAAAAATTTATTGAATCATTCATGATTTGCGCTAATGAAGCAACTGCAACAATGATTACTAATATGAAACTTCCTTTTATTTATCGTGTTCATGATGAACCTAGTGAAGATAGACTTAATACTTTTGTAACTGTGATTAAATTATTTGGATATCCTATTAAACAAAAAATAAGGAAGATTACACCTTCTCAAGTTCAAGATTTAATTGGCATTATTAAAGAAGAAGATAAATTTTTAAATTCATTATTATTAAGAATGATGTCTAAAGCAATTTATTCGCGAAATAACATTGGCCATTTTGGGTTATCTAGTTTAATTTATACTCACTTTACTTCGCCAATTAGAAGATATCCAGATTTATTAGTTCATAGATTAATAAGAAAATATTTGTTTACAACAGATTTTTCAAATCTTAATTCTTTGGAAGAATATATTGACGATGTAGCATCTCAATCATCAAAGCAAGAAAGAGCTGCTATGAACTGTGAATATGATGTTATTGATATGAAAAAAGCAGAATATATGGAAGGCTTTATTGGAGTTAAATATAGTGGTGTTATTACTTCAGTTACTTCTTTTGGAATGTTTATTGAAGTTTTAGGGGCAATTGAAGGCTTAGTTAAACTTTCAGAGATGCGTGGATATAAATATGATGATCAAAAAATGTCAATTGTTTCTGTTAATGGCAAAGGCTCATATAAGATTGGCGATAAATTACAAGTAAAAGTTGTTTCAGCAATTAAGAAAAAAGGTGAAATTAACTTTGAAATAGTGTATAATAAAAATACGAAGAGTGCTAGAACCACTAATAAAAAACGAAATTATGGAGGTTCTCGAAATGAACGCAGGAAAGAAAATCATCGCTACAAATAAAAAAGCATATCATGATTTTTTTATTCTGGATACATTTGAATGCGGTATTGTATTAACAGGTACAGAAATAAAATCTGTTAGACAACATAAGATTTCTATCAATGAAGCTTATTGCTTCATTGAAGGAAAAGAATTGTTTGTTGGTGGAATGCATATTGCTAGGTATGATAAAGGTAATATCTACAATCATGAAGAAACTCGAAAAAGAAAGCTTCTTGCTCATAAGCGAGAAATTATTCGTCTTGAATCTAAAGTACAAGAACAAGGATTAACTATTATCCCTTTATCTGTATATCTTACAGAAGGAATGGCTAAAGTTGAAATTGCTCTTGTAAAAGGCAAAAAACTTTACGATAAAAGAGATGATTTAAAAAGAAAAGATGCTCATCGAGCTATTGAAAGAAATTTAAAGAATCGGTATTAAATATGAAGAAATGTTTACGATGTGGATATAATAATAAAGATGAAGCACTTAAATGTGAAAAATGTGAATTTAGTTTTGAGGAGCAAGCAGTATTAGAGAAATTAAAAAAATACACTCAAAAAGAAGATCCTATTGTGGATTCTAAAGATAAATCATCATTAATAGATAATCCAATACTTACATTTATTTTTGGTATATTATCGCTTATGCTTCCTATTTTTATTTTTAGCTTTTTAGCTTGGTATATGAAAAAAAAGCCAAGTAAAACTAAATTAGTTCCTTTTAGGAATATTGGTAATATCTTTGGATATGTTGGCTTTGTTTTATCGATAGCTTTAGTTGGATATCTAATTTGGACTATTTTTAAATAATT
>DUUA01000120.1 GCA_012841765.1 Acholeplasmataceae bacterium | reverse complement strand
GTTTTATTGTCAGATAAAGGCTATGCAAATAAGTGCATAGCAGAAATTTTAAACATGATAGCATGGAAATATGTTTCTCATGTTGGAAATCCAAAGTTAATGAACAATGTAATGTCAGAAATTGAAGTAGTAGTTCCAACAAATATGATAGAGCAAGAATCTATTTCAAAGCTATTATCAAAAATAGATAATCTTATCACCCTTCATCAGCGTAAGTATGAAAAGCAGTTATAGGAGGAAGAAATGCAAAATAAAAATATACTATTAATAGATTATTACGAAAAATGGGTAAATATGTATAAAAAGGGTGCTGTACGAAAAGTAACTATGAACAAGTACAATTTAACTCTTTCATGGTTGCGCAAATTAGTACCAACACTTAAAATATCTGAATTAGCAAGATCATCATATCAACAATTATTGAATGATTATGCTGAAGAACATGAGCGACAAACAACAATGGATTTTCACCACCAATTAAAAGGTGCAATATTAGATGCTGTGGATGAGGGTTTTATTAAAAATGATCCTACAAGAAAAGCTGTTATTAAAGGTAAAAAGCCTAAAGAAAAAAAGATTAAATATTTAAATCAATTTCAACTTCAAACACTACTTTCAAGTTTGAATTTAACAAATCAAATCAATTTTGATTGGTTAATTTTAATAATAGCTAAAACAGGAATTAGGTTTTCAGAAGCTTTAGGCCTTACACCTAGAGATTTTGATTATACCAATCAAACAATATCTATAAATAAAACGTGGGATTATAAGGATCATGGTGGTTTTCAAGAAACTAAAAATGAATCTTCAAAAAGAAAAGTTCAGATTGATTGGAGAACTGTAACTCAGTTTTCTGGATTACTAAGAAATCTGGATTTAGATAAGCCAATATTTGTTGATGGAAAAATATATAATTCGACGGTTAATAATGCTCTAAATAGACATTGTAGAAAATTAAAAATTCCGCAAATATCAATCCATGGTCTAAGACATACTCATGCATCTTTGCTGTTATTTTCAGGAGTATCAATTGCAAGTGTCGCTAGAAGATTAGGACATGCAAGTATAAATACTACACAGAAGACATATTTACATATTATATATGAATTAGAAAATAAAGACATTGACCAAATAATGCGACTATTGTCAGGATTAAACTAAATAAAATTATACTTACGTTGATGAAGGATAATAAGATTATTCATTAAAACTAAAACTAAACTAGTAGCCAAAATTTATTTGATAAAAAAAGCCGATAATGTTTTTATAATTTTATCGGCTTTTTATCTGAAGCGAATAGTGTTTGTAACATATAGAAGTACTAATTAATTTTTGTAAATGTTGACTTTGAATAAAATATTAGATAAAATACTCCTGTAGAGATTTTTTCTTTAACAAAAATAGGAGGTAGTTATGACTAAAAGAAGTATTGGAGTAATGATTTTGCTTTATCTTTTCACATTTGGTATTTATCCACTTTATTGGTATATTAAATTTCAAATGGAGCTAAAAGAACGAACTGGTGATGGTTTTGGAGGCTTGGGCCATTTTTTAGTAAGTATAGTTACATTTGGTATTTATTCAATTTACTGGCAATATGCTGCGGGGAAAAGACTTGCTAAACAAGGCGTTGAAGATCAATCATTTTTATATTTAATTCTTGCATTTTTCTTTCCAATTTTGAATCCGTTCTTAATGCAAAGCCAAGCAAACAGATTGTAGAAACTATTTAGTTAAAATTTTACAAAATTATTAAACACTAAATATATGAATATTTAGTGTTTTTTTAGTATAATCTAGTCTTAATTTAAATGAATATTAATTGGTTAATTATATTTTTCGCTATAAAAAGATAGTTAAATAAAATCT
>DUUA01000119.1 GCA_012841765.1 Acholeplasmataceae bacterium | reverse complement strand
TCAGGCAGATAGTGGTTGGTATAAATACTTATGCCCAATTATTCCTATTGAATATTTCACTGAAAGTTTAACTAATTATTATGGCTTCTCTAAAGAGTATTCTTTAAAATTAATTAGTTGTTTTACTTTTAACCCAAAAATAAAAGGTGAGAGTGATATCTTTTCTAGGCCGTTAATATTGGTAAATTCAGAGCATATAACTTTCTGTCCAGTTCTAATAGAGCAGATGAATTTAGAAAGAATTATTGAAATGCTACTTAGCAATTTAGAAGTAAATATTGCCCGAATAGGAACTGATTTTGAGAATCGTATCAAGTTAATTTTGTCTCATTTTAGTGGAATAAAAGTCAATACAAATAAAATTGAATTTCTTGCATCGGATGGAAAGGATGTTGAATTCGATTTTATTGGAACATTTGATAATCATTTGTTACTGTGGGAGTTTAAAGCTATGACGGTACCTTAAAGTGATAAAAAACATATGGAGTGTAAAAAAACTATTATGGAAGGTGTAGATCAGGTTAAAAGACGAAGTCAGATAGTAAAGACTGATTGGAATAAATTAAAAGAATTGGCAAACATTGAACTACCAGAGGAACCATTTAGTGATGATAAAATAATTAAGCTAGTTTGTACTAATATTTTTGATTTTACAACATTGACTTATGGAGAAGATGTTAGAATAGTAGACGAGTCTACTCTTTTAAAGTTTTTTGTTAATCCGGAAGTAAAATTGATGAGTGCTATGGATAAAAAAATATTAAGCGTCAAGAGGTTGTGGAAAAATTCAGTACCTACTGCAAATGAGTTTAAACAGTATTTAGAAAATCCAATAACTACATCACTATATAATCAATGTATTGAAGATTTTCCTAAAGCTTTTGACATTTATGAAGATGATTACCCTTATGCAATAATCGATCAGATATTAATTAAGAATCCTTATGGTCAAGAAATTGAAAATGCTCTTGGAATTAAGAAAAAAGCATCGGTAAAAAAGAAGAAAAACAGAAAGAAAAAAAAGAAATAATATCTATAGCTTTAAAGCAAGGATTTTATATAAAAATTAAAAGAAGTAATAAAAGATGTAATTAGTGTGTGTTGTATTTTTATAAAAAACAAAGCTTTAGTAGTGTAATTATTGAAAATATACTATTCCGATAAGGGGGGATATAAACCTACGGCATCGTTAACTTTACCTCAAGGCACGTTAAGATGGTTTGTCTATTTAGTTGATAAATAAAGGCTTTTGGGGCAAAATAAAATCTTGTTCAGTAAATTTGTTTACCGCATTTTAATGCCTGGATAAATAGCGATAAAAAAGTTTTAAAAGCCGGTTAATATATAGAAATATAGCTCGAAAAAATGAGGAGGGTATCATTATGAAGTTTTATGATGAATATTTTAAGAAATCATCCAAAGAAGCAACAGAATATAAAATAGAATACTTGAAATCTATTATAAAGGAAAACACAATTTATAAATTTATTCAATTGTAAGCGTCAAATAGGAAAAAACCTCAGACATATCATCCAAGGTTCGTTTCATTAGTTTTTCTTCTTACTGTAGCATTGCTCCGGTAGATCTGCCCACGGCAGATAGTTTTTAAGTAGATCAGGATT
>DUUA01000015.1 GCA_012841765.1 Acholeplasmataceae bacterium | reverse complement strand
TAATCATTTTAATCCAGTCATTTTGAAATTCTAAAAAACCAAAAACATTATTATTATCATAAATAATAATAATTTGTTTATTATTAAAATCATGTTTAAATTTACATTTCGCTTTGTCAAGAATCCATGATTTTTTTATTTTATTAAAATATTTTGTATTAAGCATTTTTAATTTCTCTAAAATCTTTCATAAATTCATGAATAGCTTTAATATCTGTTGCCCAAGAAGTAACTAGTCTAATTGCAGATTTATTGTTATCAATTCTTTTCCACACTTCAAAATCGTACAATTTATTCAATTTTTTTAACCACTCATTATTTATAATAATAAATTGCATATTAATATTAGAATCAATCAAAAATTCCACTCCTTCTTTTTGTAATTCATCTCTAAGTAACATACCAGCATCGACTGCATGTTTTGCTAAAACATAAAATAAGTTATCAGTAAATAAACATTCATATTGCATCGCAACTAAATATCCTTTAGCAAGCATCCCACCATTTTGTTTAATTGAATTCCTAAAATTTTTTTTAAACAAAGGATTAACTAAAATTAATGCTTCACCAATCATTGCTCCATTTTTTGTTCCTCCGATATAAAAAGCATCAGACAATTCTGCAAAATCATTTAAATCAAGATCATTTTCATGCGACACTAGAGCTTGAGCAATTCTTGCTCCATCGATAAATAAATATAAATTATATTTTTCACAAACTTCTTTAATGGCTATTATTTCTTCTTTTGTATAGACGGTTCCTAGTTCTGTCGCATTAGATATATATACGAGTTTTGGAATAACCATATGTTCATCACAATGAATTAAAACTGAATCAACAATTTCTTCAGGTAATAATTTTCCGTTTTTTCCAGGATAATATAAAATCTTATGACCATTAGCTTCTACTGCTCCTGCTTCATGAACATTTATATGTCCACTTTCTACAGAAATTACAGCTTCATAAGACTTTAGTACATGAGAAATAAGGATTTTGTTTGCACTTGTTCCTCCTGCCAAAAAATGAATATCAACTTTTCTTTTAATATGTTTTTCAATTAAAGATTTTGCTCTATCTGAATGTACATCCAGTCCATAACCAATATTTTGTTCATTAGCACTTTTAATCATTAATTCTAAAATCTTTGGATGTGCTAATTCACTATAATCATTTCTAAAACTATATTTCATAAATTCCTCCACATATCCATATTATAACAAACATCTAGCGTTTTGTTAATATCGAAATTTTAAATTGAATATATAGGCCTTATATGTTAAAATAGTTTAGATTCGTGAGGTGGAAAATATGAAAAAAAATATTGTTTTAGAACTTAAAAGCATTATAAAGTTTCACCAAGGTGAGACTTTAAGAAAAAAACTATCACAATATCATGATTATGATATAGCTAGTGTTTTTAAAGACCTCACACCCTTAGAAAGAAAAAAAATATATAATAGTTTAACAATTCAAGAATTATCTGATTGCTTTGCTTATTTAGAAAATCCTAAATTATATTTAGAAGAAATTGATAATGAAAAAGCTGCAGATATTATTGAGTTAATGGACTCCGATGATGCAATTGACGTCTTAGAAGAATTAGATGAGGATGATAGAGAAGATATCATGCGTTTAATGGATAAAGAATCATTTGAAGATGTTAAACTTCTTTTCTCATATAAAGAAGACACAATCGGTAGTTTAATGACAACAAATTTTATTACAGTCAATAAAACTGATACAATAAAACTTGCTATGAAACAGTTAATCAAAGAAGCAGCTATCAACGACAATATTACAATTATTTATGTTTTAGATGAAGAAGATAAATACTATGGGTCTATTGATCTAAGAGACTTAATAATTGCTCGAGAAAGCCAAGATATTAATGAAATAATAAGAACTAGTTATCCAGTTCTAAATGTTAATGATGATATTAACGAAAACATTGCTGATATAATTGAATATGATTTAGAAATTTTACCTGTTGTTGATGACAACCATAAACTTGTTGGAGTTATTACTAATGATGATATTGTTGAAGCATATGACAAAGAAATGCAAGATGATTATGCAAAGTTTGCTGGACTAAGTTCTGATTCTAGTATCCACGAAAAAGTATTAACTTCTGTAAAGAAAAGAATGCCTTGGCTAATTATTTTATTAGTTATTGCCTTCTTGATATCTTTAATTACTTCACAATTTGAAATTGTAATCTTAACTATTCCAGTTATCATCTTTTTTCAACCTTTAATTTTAGATATGGCTGGTAATGCGGGTACGCAATCACTTGCGGTAACAATTAGAGGAATAACAAGTGATGACACTATTAAGCCGTTTAAGCTTGTTTGGAAAGAATTTAAAGTTGGATTAATAAATGGATTAATTTTAGGATTAGCATCGCTAGCTACTGTTTTTCTTTATTTAATAATATTAAAAACTAGTATTGTTGTTGGACAAGAATTTTCTTATATTCTTGCTTTAAAAGCTTCATCGGTTGTAAGTATTTCATTATTTCTAGCAATTTCTGTTTCTAGCTTTGTAGGATCTGCAATTCCTTTGTTTTTTAATAAAATAAAGATAGACCCAGCTGTAGCAAGCGGACCTTTGATTACAACTTTAAACGATTTAACAGCATTAGTAACTTTTTATGTTCTTGCAATAGTATTATTTAATGCTTTTATGTAAACAAAAAACACTCATTTCTGAGTGTTTTTATTTTAACTTAATATCATCATATTCACTAGATTCACTAAATTTTTTAAAAACATAGCTACAATCAGCTTTAATTTTAACTTTATTTTCCCGAGCATAATCTCCTAAGGCATCTAGTAAAATACTGGCAATACCTTTGCCACGATATTTAGGATTAACAAATGTATGATCAGCAATTATATAATTGCTTTCCTTAGTAAAACTTATCTCTCCTACAAATTCATCATTTTCATTTATAAAGAATCTATTTTCTTCTTTTTGAACTTTCATGAAGATTTATTTAAATAGTGAAATCAGGCTCTACAAATACCCTAGTTAATAAATCCTTATTCATCATATAAATACCTTTTGAACCAATCATATCAAAATGATTAATTAATTCATCAGCATTTGCTTCTTCTTCAATTTGTTCTTTCACGAACCAATCTAAAATCATCTTAGTACGATAATCTTTCTCTTCAATTGCAGCTTCCATTAAATTATGAATTGATGCTGTTACATATTCTTCATGTTTTAATGCTTCTACAAGAGGAGCTTTCAAATCTTTGAATTCAATTTGTGGTTTATCAATTGCTTCAAGAACAATTTTCACACCAATTTCTTTCATATAATCCATGAATATTTGTGCATGCGATACTTCTTCTTTAGCTTGAACTGTAAACCAATTAGCAAATCCATCTAAATTTTTATCAGCATAGAAGTTAGCCATATCTAAATAAAGATATGCTGAAAACAACTCTTTATTTATTTGTTCGTTTAATAATTTTTCAACTTTTTTCGTTACCATATAAATATAAACCTCCTTGTTTACAACTCTATTATAACTTAAAAATAATAATATTTCAAAAACAACGCATAAATAAAAAATGATGAATTTTTTCATCATTTTTTATGTCTATGCAATAATAAAACCATTTCTCTTAAAATTTTACAAGCAGCTGCAGTAGATGAACCAGAATTATCATAGTGTGGTGATAATTCAACAATATCAGCACCAACAATGTTTCCTAATGAATCAAAATCTTTAACAGCAGTTAACAATTCTTTAAATGTAATACCGCCCGGTTCAGGAGTTCCTGTTCCTGGAAAATAGGCAGGATCTAAAACATCCAAATCAATTGTAATATAAACTGGAACATTTTTTAATTTTGAAACAGTTTCTTTTAAACCTTCTAAATCAAATTTTCTAAGTTCAGTTTTTCCTTTAGACCAAACAAACTCTTCTTTATCTCCAGATCTAATTCCAAATTGGAATATTTTATTATCACCAACTAAATCATAGCATCTTCTTAATACTGTCGCATGAGATAATTTCATTCCAAAAAATTCATCTCTTAAATCAGTATGAGCATCTAAATGAATTATATGAAGGTCTGGATATTTTTTTACTAATGATCTAATTACTCCCAGTGTAACAAGATGTTCTCCACCAACCATCATAATTTGTTTATTGTCGTTAATTATTTTTGTAGAAACATCTTCAATAATTTTTAAACTCTTGTCAACTTTTCCAATAGGTAGATCTAAATCACCAATATCACAAGTTTTTACTTCTCTAAGTGACATATCAAAATAAGGAGAATACCATTCTAGACCAATAGAATCTATTCTTATTGCATTTCCAGCAAATCTAGTTCCAGGTCTAAATGATGTTGTTGAATCCATTGGACAACTGAAAATAACAACATCACTTTGCTTATAATCAGAAACGCAACTTTGAAAAGGTATTTCGACAGTTTTATAAATCATCGTCACCACCCCTATCCCAATTATCTTGATCAACTATTTTTACAGTATCATCTTCTTGTTCAGTTAAAATACTAAACCCATTTTCATAATAAAAATTAAGCATATCCACTATATTTTCATCAATTATTTCGCCTGGTATAACAAGTGGAATTCCCGGTGGATAAATCATAATCGATTCTCCACTAATTTCACCAACTGCCTCATTAATAGAAACAAATTTTTTTGGAGCGTGAAAAGCTTCACGAGGTCTAACTTCCATTTCTGGAAAATGATATCTAAATTTTGGATATGGTAATTTTTTATTACCATCGTATAACTCATTTGATAAAACTTTTAACGCTGCAACTAATCTATCAATATCTCTTTGAACAGTTCCTATTGTAAGAATTGCTAAAATTACATAAGTTTCACCAAGTTCTATTTGAATATCAAATCGGTCTTTTAAAACATTATAAAACCAATATCCAGGTTTCCCTAAATCAGCAATACTAATTAATAATTTAGTTTCATCATAATCAAATGTACCTTTTGATTGAAAATATTTTTTATCAAGTAATTTAACACCTGCTATTTTATTAATTTCTATTTGTGCATATTTCGATAATTCAAGAACATCATCAAGTTCTTTCTTACCATTGAAATACATTTGTTTCCTCGCAACATCTAAACTAGCAAGTAATACAGATGAAGGACTAGTTGACTGTAAAATATTAAGAACAACTCTTATTCTATTGTAATCAACGCGCGGTCCATTTGCTAGTAATACAGAAGTTTGTGTAAGTGAACCTAAAGTTTTATGAAAAGATACTGCAGACATATCTGCTCCAGCTTCCATTGCCCCAATAGGTAATTTATCATGAAATGATAAATGTCCCCCATGAGCTTCATCAACCAGAACTAACATATTATTATCATGAGCTATTTCAACAACAGCTTTTAAATCAGTGCAAGCCCCAAAATATGTAGTGTTTATAACAAAAACAGCCTTTGCTTCTGGATTTTCATCAATAGTTTTCCGTAAATTGTCTATTGTATAACCATTAGAAATCCCTAAGTCTTCATCAATAACTGTAGGTAAAAATACTGGAACAGCTCCGCTTAAAATTAATCCACTAATAATTGATTTATGAGTGTTTCTTGGTAATATTATTTTCTCATGAGCCCTAACTACCGTTAAAAGCATTGTAACAATTCCTTGAGTTGTACCATTTAATAAGAAATATGCTTTATCCGCTTTAAAAGCATCAGCCATAAGATTCTGAGCTTCTCTAATGACTCCTTGTGGCCTTGAAAGATTATCTAACCCTTTTGGAGCATTAACATCATATAAATATACTTCGGTTCCTATTTCATCACTTAACTCATTTTTAATTCTGCCTCTTTTATGTCCAGGAACATCTAAAGGATTAATATCCCTATTAGCGAATTCCTTTAAAGCTGTAAAATATGGTGTCTTGTTATGATCCATTTAAATCCTCCTGTTTTAAATTATAATAAAAATATTATATACTATTTTTTAGATATTACAAGATATATAATCTAGTGAATTATTCAGTTGCCTTCATCGAATCGCTCATCTTTATTCCAACAATTTTATAAATCATTATTATGTCAACTAAAGCAACAATTGCAAGTGTTGAAGCGGCAGTTATTAAATAACTAAAAATAGAAATCTTTATTGGAAACATCATCCCTGGAGAATTAGCGACATTAATTACAAATAAATGTAGAAACTTCCCAATTACTAAACCAAAGACGATGCCCATTATCGCTTGAATAATCATCTCACGATATACATATCTAGTTACTTCCCAGTTGTGATACCCCAAAACTTTTAAAGTTGCTATTTCTTTTGTTCTTTCTGTAATACTAATATTAGTCAAATTGTAAACTACAATTGCAGCAAGTCCAATTGCACCAATAATTAGTAAGATAACTACAAAACTTAGTTTATCTATTAAATTATCAAACACTTCTTTAGATTGGTAATTAAAAATAATATTATTAACAGATGTATAATCTAATAATTCTTCACTTAGTTCATCATTATTTTGAAAGTCTTCATCAAGTTTTATTAAATAAGAAGAACGATATAAATCTAATCCAAAAATTTCATTAAATTTTGTTTTAGTAAGATAAATATAGTTGCTTAAATAATTCTCAACTATTTCAGTTATTTTTATTTCATAATCATCTATCCCATAAGTAATTTTTATATTTTCATTTACCTTAATGGAATCAGCACTAGCAAGTTGCTTAGTGATTATTACCGAGTTTTTATCAATAACAATATTCTTTTTTCCATGTTTAAGAGCAATAAATTCTTTTAATAATTCAGTGTCATTATCATCAATAACAATAATAGTAATTGAATATTCTGGCACTTCAGTTAATATAACATTAGTTTTAAAAACATTTAAATAATCTCTAACAAGCGTTTCATCGTTTAAAAATATTTGTAATTCATCATCTGCAATTTTAGTATTTAACCCAATTGTAAGATCAAATTGTTCTATTTCTTCATATTGTTTATCGGTAACATTATTAAGAGAATCTCTTAAACCAAGCCCTGTTAAAAATAGAGCTGTACAACCGCCTATTCCAATTATAACCATAATTAGATTCTTTTTATATCTAAAAACATTACGCAATGATGACTTCATATTAAATTTTAAACGTTTCCAGATAAAGTTTATTTTTTCTAAAAATATTCTTTGTCCTGGTTTTGGTGCTTTTGCAATCATTAAAGTTGCTGTGTTTTCCTTTAAGGTAGTTAATCCTGCAAATAATGTTGCTGAAAGAATAATGATAAACATTATTAAAGAAGAGAAAACAGTAAATACCCAGTTCAATTCTGTAATCAATTTTGGCAAATGATACATCGTTGCATAGGTATTGTAAATTAACTGGGGCAAAGCTTGAAACCCTGTGAAAACACCAATAATAGCTCCTAGTATACTAGCTGTAGCGGAGTATAATAAATATTTAAAAATTATGCTTCCTCTACTATATCCTAGAGCTTTTAGAGTTCCAATTTGCGTTCTTTCATCATCAATCATTCTAGTCATTGTTGATAAAGCTACTAAAGCAGCAATTAAAAAGAAAAACAAAGGGAAAATAGTTGCTATATCAGATATTTTTCCCGAACTATTTTTCAAACTAACAAAGCTAACATTAGCATATCTATCTAAAACATACCACATATTCTGAACTTCATTTGTTTCTTCTATTGTTGCACCATAAGTTTCCATTTCTTCTATTACGTCATTTAATCTTTCAGCTGCTAAAATTTTTCCAAGTGCAGAAAGTTTAGTTTTTTCTTCATTAATAAAATCTCTATAATTATCCTTATATGTATCAAAATCTTTGGCATCTTTAATAGTGATGTAAACATCAGTAAAATAACCAAAATCATAATAATCATTATCAAAATATATAATAGTTTTAAGACTTCCTGTCCCAACATTACTATATTCTTTTTCATTAACATAATACCAAGGATTACCAACTATTCCAACAACTGTAAATTCTTCAGTTCCTTCGGTGATTTTTTCACCAATTTTTATATCTAAAATATGGTTATTGCTTCTTTCAACAACAACTTCATTTTTATTTGTAGGAAATTTCCCTTCAATTAATTCGAGTTTGGTAACAAATGAATCTACATTAATTTCTGATAAGGGTAAATATTGAACCCTACTTGTTATTTTCTCACCACTATATATAAGTATTTTATCTAGTGATACAAAAGGCATAACATTGTCTTGATCAATGGCATTTTCTATTTCAATAATATCTTGATTAATAAATCCTAAATCACTTTTTAATAAAATGTCTGCAGAATTAGTATCGTCATAATATTTATTCATTGTTAATCTAATATCGGGAGTAGTTGAAAGTAATCCCACTAAAAAAGCAACCGCTAAAGTCACTATCGCTACAATAGAAATAAACCGCGAAAGATTATTTTTAATATCCCGAAAGAGCATCTTAAAATATGTTCTTTTCATTACCAATCAATCTCCTCTACAGAAACAGGATTTTTTTCCACATTTATAGAAGTTATTTTACCATTTTTAACATAAATTACTCTATCAGCCATTTTTGTAATTGCCTGGTTATGAGTGATAATTATAACTGTTTTTTTACTAATTCTACTTGCATCTTTTAATATTTTTAAAATTCTTTTTCCTGTTTCATAATCAAGAGCTCCTGTTGGCTCATCACATAATAAAATTTTTGGATTCTTTGCCAGCGCTCTTGCAATAGCAACCCTTTGTTGTTCACCTCCGGAAAGCTGAGCAGGGAAATTCTTAACCCTCTCACTCAGCCCTAAACTATCCAAAGTTTCAAAAGGGTCTAATGGATCTTTACATATTTCAGAAGCTATTTCTACATTTTCTAACGCCGTAAGATTCGGCATTAAATTATAGAACTGAAAAATAAACCCCACATCATGACGTCGATAATTTGTTAGATCTTTTCTGTTCATTTTAGCAATATTAACTTCATCTAAAAAGATATCTCCCGAAGTACAACTATCCATTCCGCCAAGCATATTTAAAATAGTTGTTTTTCCTGCCCCACTCGGACCACAAATAACAACTAATTCTCCTTCGTTAATAGTAAAATCAACATCATTAACAGCATTAATGATCATTTCACCAACTTTAAATTGTTTTTTCACATTGACAAGTCTAACAAAATCTTTTTTCATTTATTTTCTCCCCTACCTAATTTATAAGCAATATAATATTTTTCATTGTACTATAATTATAATCCAATATCTCTTAATTAGCAACTTATCATATTTATATTATAAATCGTTACAATCAATTTCTAAAATTTTAACATCTTCTTCTTTCTCAAGTGCAATTGATAAAAAATATTGGTCAAATATATACGATTTAATTAAACTGATATTATTATCTTTTAAAAAATCACTAAAGGAAAGCTTTATATTTCTAAATTTATAATAACTTTCATATTGAGTCCATTTAACTAAAACTTGATTATTAGTATAATTATCTAAATTGTATTTTTTTATAAAAGACGGTTTAATAACTCTTGGAACTTCTATATCAACTCCAATATTATTTTCAGAAATCGCACAACATGAATATCTCTTGCTATGAGAAAAACTAAATTTATAGATACTGTTTTCAATAAAAGGTTTTTTTCCATCAAGCGAGATATCTAACACATCAATATCCATATTTTTTTCAGTTAAATATCTTTTTAGTAAAAGCTCAGAAGCAACCATCATTTTCTTATCTTTTTCATTTTTAAATCTCTGTATTTTTTCATAATGATATTTAGAAATAACATGTAAATGTTTTTTATAATTTAAATTGACGATATCACAAATTAAAATAGTTGTCATGATATACCTCTTTCAATAGTTTGTCTCTCTATATTCTATTTTAACAATTTTTTAAGAAAAAGCAAATTTAAAAAAAAGATTCACTAAGAATCTTTTTATAAATTATTCATATATGCTGTTTCGAAAGCAAGGGAAGCTTCTCCACAAGCATCACAACAATTTTCTAGCCTATTATATAAATCACTCCAAATTAATAACTTTGTTGCATCTTTTTCATTTACAAATAAATCTCTCAATGATTCAGAATAAAGAACATCACAATCCCTTTCATATTCTAAAACTTTTTCAATTAAAATACCTATTTTTTTTGATCTTTTTAAAAGATGAAATTCAATTGCTAGTTGTTTTAAAGCTTCACAACATAAACTTATTATTTCTGTATACTGAGAAATACTTTTGGGTATTTCTTTTACATTATACATATAAAGACGTAAAACCACTTCTTCAATAGAGTCTGTCACATCATCTATTTCCCTAATAATACTTAAAATATCATCTCGATTAATTGGGGGTAAAAATTCTTTTACTAATTTTTCTTGTATTTTATGCTTTGCTATATCAGCTTGATGTTCAATTATATGAATCTCATCTTTTTGTTTTTTAGAAATCCCAGAATTAAAGTTATTTACAACATGATCTAAATAATCTGCTGCGTTTTTCGAATATTCTATAAGTTCAATAAAGGCATCAAAATAATAATTTTTTATTTTTTTCATAATTATCTCCTTAAATTATTGCAATAAATAATTTGGCCATTAAAAATCCAATTAAGCCACAACCTGGAAATGTTAATATCCAAGTGAGCACCATATCTCTTACAATATCCCATCTTACACCTGATAATTTTCTTGCAGCCCCAACTCCCATTATAGAAGTTGATTTTACGTGAGTTGTACTCACTGGAATACCAAACAATGTACTAATTAAGATACAAGTTGATGCTGCCACATCTGTAGCAAATCCTTGATATTCTTCTAATTTAACCATATCCATGCCGACAGTTTTAATTATTCGGTAGCCTCCAATTGAAGTACCAAATGCCATCACCGCTGAACATAAAACCATTAACCAAAGTGGGATAATAAATTCACCCATATCAGATACACCTTTAGAAAGAAAGGCCCCCAATAAGAAAACGCCAATAAATTTTTGTCCATCTTGAGCCCCATGCATGAATGCCATACCAGCCCCGCCAAAAATTTGTCCTTTTCTAAAAAATTTTGTTGTTTTCCGCCGGTCCATCTTTTTACAAATTTTTTCAATTAATTTAACTAATCCATAACCTAACCCAAAGCCTAAAAATGTTGAAATAACTAGCCCATAAATAACTTTCATCCATTCCGAACCATTTATTCCACTAAGTCCACCTTGGAGAGCAATAGCAGCTCCGCTAATACCAGCTATTAGAGCATGGCTTTCGCTTGTAGGAATTCCAAATACCCAAGCTAAAGTAGACCAAACAAGAATACCAACCATCGCAGCACAGAGTGCTGCCAGAGCATAAGTTGCATCTCCACCAAAATCAACCATATTAGCAATTGTAAAAGCGACTTTATTATTAAAAAGAGACATCACTAAAACCCCTAAAAAGTTAAAAACAGCCGCCATTGCGATAGCTCTCTTGGGGCTTATTGCTTTTGTTGAAACACAAGTAGCGATAGCATTAGGTGCATCAGTCCAACCATTTATTAAAATAACCAATAATGTTAAAATCGATGTGATCAATAGAATATAATTACCAGATAATTCACTTAAGTATTCAGTAAGACTCATGATTTCTCCTTTGATTTTTTCATTTCGTAATTAGTATATCACTTCCAAAATTATTTGTAAATGTAAAATCTTGAAGAAAGCGTTATATTAAAATTAAAAGATTCTGCTATAAAACAGAATCTCATTTAAAATATATATTTAAATTATTTAATTTTATTTACCAAACTTTTTTATATAGTCTTCCTTAGCTTTCTTTATTATTTCAATTGCTCTAGCTTTACCATAAGCTTCTATCCCTGTAGTAGGTTTATGCTCTAAGTCTTTATATATTCCAAAGAAATGCATTATCTCACTAGCAATATGAGGAGGCAACTCATTAATTTCAGAATAATAATTCCATGTTGGATCTTTATGAGGAATTGCTATAATCTTATCATCAGCCTTATTATTATCCAACATTCTAACTACTCCAATTGGATAACAACTAACCATACTCATCGGTTCCAAATCTTCAGAACACAGAACTAAAACGTCTAATGGATCATCATCTTCAGCATATGTTCTTGGTATAAATCCATAATTAGCAGGATAATGAGTTGAAGTGTATAAAATTCTATCTAAAATAATTAATCCAGTTTCCTTATCTAATTCATATTTTTTCTTGCTTCCTTTAGATATTTCAATAACGGCAATAAAATTATCAATATTTATTCTATTAGGGTTTATATCATGCCAAACATTCATAAACTAACTCCTTCTTATACTATTTACAAGTCTTAATTTCAACACCTTTTTCTGTCCCAATTATTATTAAATCACACATTTTCAAAAATAAACCATGTTCAACTAAACCAACAGTATTATTAAAAACATTTACTAAATTTTTTAAATCTAAAGGCTTCTTTAAATGCAAATCAATTATATAATTTCCATTATCAGTTACGAAAATTTTATCATCTCTTATCCTCAAAACAGGATTATATCCTAATTCTAAAAATTTATTAAAAATATGCAAATCCCCATAAGGTATAATTTCTACAGGAAGATAAAAAGAACCTAATGAATCTGACAATTTACTATCATCCATAATCCAAATAACTTTTTTAGCGAGAGTTGCGACTACTTTCTCACGTAGTAATGCCCCTCCACCACCTTTAATTACATTAAACATTGAATCAATCTCATCAACACCATCAATAGCAATATCAATTCCATCAACTTCATTTATTCTCTTTAACGGTAGCCCAAGTTTTTTAGCAAGTTCTGTTGATTCTGTTGAAGTAGAAACACATTCGATTTTTAACAGTCCTTCACTGCATCTTTTAGCCAGTTCTTTTATCATATAACTTGCAGTAGAACCAGTGCCAATACCCACTGTCATTCCACTTTCAACATAATCACAAGCTCTGATTCCGGCCATTTCTTTTTTATTAATCATTTTCTTTCACCTTTCTTTGCTAAAGATAAATTAACATGACAATAACCACCAGAATTTTTATCCAAATAATCTTGGTGATAATCTTCAGCAAGATAATATCCTTCTTCTTTAACTAATTCTACTTTAATTTTTTGCTTATAATTTTTTTGTTGTTCATTAATAAAATTTTTACTAATTACATAATCTTCTTCATCTCTATAGTATATTCCCGTTCGATATTGATGTCCAAAATCCCCACCTTGATGATCTAAATTAGTCGGCTCAATTATTCTAAACAAATGATCTAATAGCTCATTTAAAGAAATAATGTTTTCATTATACATTATTTCAACAGCTTCTGAATGAGTTGCTTTTCCAGCAATTAAATCTTGATAACTAGGATTAGCAAAATTTCCATTAGCATACCCAACAGTTGTATTCATAACACCTTTTAATTGTTTAAAATAAGCTTCAACTCCCCAAAAACAACCACCACCAAAAATAATTCTCTTCATAATGCCGTTTCCTTTCTTTTAATTAAGTTTATCATAGTCCTCATCATCAACATTTAATTTTCCATCTTTTTTTTCTTGTTGACCAATGACCTTATATCTCTTATATGCAAATATTCCAATTACTAATAAAATAACACCAATGCCTATGAATATTAACCCTGTTTTCAAAGAATCAGAATTAGCATCAAAACCTATAATTATCACAAGAGATAAAAACATCATCACAACCGCAAAACCAATTATTACTTGGCTCATAAAAATTCTATTTTTTGTTTTAGTGCTCATCATTACCCCCATTTACCACATAATAATTATATCATAATTTCATCTAAAAATAAATATTGAAGTCTCAAACTAAAAAAAGCATTTAGTAAAATGCTTTTCCATAATTAAAATTAACTAGCCTCTTATATTTAATCATCTATTTATTTGTTAATTATTAGGGGAACAATCATTTCTAATTCGCTAAGACCAGCATGGTGAGCAACAAACTTACCATCATTAGATAATGAAAACATCTTATTAGTAATTGCAATTGAAAGATAATCGCCTATAAAATCATCAAACAAATTATGTTTATTACCTTGACCAAATAATTCTGAATTTAGCACTTCTTCTTTTGAAAGAAGAAGAAAATCCTTACCAAAAGTTTTCTTAAATTCTTTTTCAAAATTTTTAAGCTGATTTTCTTTTATATAGAAAGCTGTAGCCCTCGGCTCAAGTGCAGGGTTTCTTTTGAAAAATTTTGTTATATTTTCATATTCAAATATTTTTATCTCTTCAACATCAATTAACCCATGATCAGCAATAGTAATAATTAAAACATCATCATCTACATTATTTACCAATCTTTCATATTCATTATTTAAATTATTCATAACTAAACTTGTTTCAAGACTATTCACTCCAGTTTCATGAATAGTAGCATCCGGATCAGTCCAATAGCAATAAGTAAAACTGTTTTTACTCTTTACTATTTCTAATATTCTATCTACTTCTTCACTAAAACTTGCACAACCTCCAACAATAAAGTCAGGAAATATTGATGTCACTAAATAATCAGGATGTTTTTCTTTTATTTGAACGAAAATATCTTTGTAATTTAAATATTCCTTTTGAAACTTTTCAATAAGAATTCTATCTTTATCATAATAATCAATATTTTTAAAAACTACCGGGTAACAATCTTCAAACTTGTTATACTGCATCCATCCTAAATTCCCATGAACAAAAGGAGGTAAACCACTTAAAACAGAATTTGTTGCTGCCACTGTTGTTGGTGGAAAAACACTACTTATTTCTCTCTTTATATTCTTTCTTAAACCAGCATTTTCGTTCAAATGATTATTGATAATATTAATTCCCATACCATCAAGTAATATTAAAACTACATGATTATAATTTCTATCTAATTTTTTATCCAATATTTTAATACCACTATATTCTGTTTTAATACCATAAAAATGAAGTATTGAATTAGTCACATTTAAAATAGAATTATTGTAATCTGGTTTTTTCATTATTTATTCCCCTTTTTTTCATGCTTCTTAAAATTTCTTTATGTTCATCTAAAACTCTGAATGATTCAATCATTTTTTGAATCGCTTTATTATATGTCCAGTTATCAAGTGTAGTCTTTTTAAGATATTCAAAACACTTTTCTGGATATTTAGCCATAACAGTTGCAAAAGCCCAAGCAACTCCCATCTTACAGTAGTATTCAGGATTTCTCAGACTATCTAAAACACTTATTACTTCATCAATATATTCATCATTTAAATAATGAGAAAGTAGCATTACCGCAACAAATCTTTGCTTAAACTCTTCTTTTGATTTCGCAAGTTCTATCAAAAAATTCCAATATTCTCTTTGATATTTCTTTGCAATTTTAAGATCTTGACAAATTGTGTCGTTTACATTCCAACTATCAATTAAAGGAACAAATAAATTCACATAATATAGAGATTCTTCTAGGCTTTTTATATTCCCAATTACAAAAGCATGAATAAGTTTTAATTCAAAAATTTCAAAATCATTATTTTCTAAAAAATCAAGATAATCATTTTTTGAAATATTATTAGCGATAACTCTTAAATATGGAACTCTAATACCGTAATAATTATCTGTTATTGGATCGTTAGAATATCTAACTCCTTTAATTTTTGATAACTTTAACAGTTCTCTTTTCACTTCATTTAAATTCAATATAAACCTCCAATCCATATTACTAATACATTATCATATTAAAAATAGATTAACAATTTTAAAAAAAGTCTTAAATATTAATTTAAGACTTTAATTATTATTTTATTTTACCAAGACCTTCGCCCAAACTCATTATCAAGGAATTAGTTTTGTCAGTGCCACTTTCCCAAAACATCATTCCTCCAAGCTTTTCGCCAAGTATATAATTACTTTTAGCAATAATAGATTCATGATTGTCAAAAGAAATAAATTCAGTTCCATCGTTTTTTAAAATATATGGAACTTTAGCTACATCATCAAAATGAACTTGATAACTACTATTATTTAAATAACTACTAACAATAGTATGATAATGTGGAGATGAGGCTTTGACCCAACCTGACCATGAATGATTAAATGAATCATATGTTCTAGTTTGTTTCATACCATAAAAAGCTGCCCCAACAATTATCTTTGAATAAGGAATATTATAACTTGAATAGATAGCAACACTTTCAGAAATAGAACAACTCCCTAATGTTTTCCCCACATTATTTTCAGCGTTATCGTAGTTTTTACTTGGAAATAATGCATTTTGATAATATCCATTATTACTAACCATTCCATAAGTCATCATATTAATATAATCTAAATACTGATGCGAATCTTTTAAGTTATATCTTGGAGGTTGCCACATTCCACCGCCAATAGCAGCAGTAACTAAGTGGTTAGGGTTATTAGCTTTTACTTTTTCATTTACTTTTTTAGCAAGAGCCACAAAACTCTCAGACTGACTACTTGTTGGAGTTTCCCAATCAAGATCGACACCATCAAATCCATATTGGTTAATTATTGAAACAATATTATTTGCAAAAGTATTAACTAATGCGGGACTAGCAGCAATCGTTGACCAAGATGATTCAGGTGCAATCGACATCACTACCCAAACTCCATTTTCTTTTGCTTTTGGAATAATATAATTACTTACATTATTTAAATACGCAGAACCTGTTAAGGTTGCACTACTATTTGCATTAATAAAAGCACAATTTATAATATCAAGAATTTCAAAATAATCATCAGTTACATTATTATATTGTCGATAAATATAACTTGAAGCTATTCCTGGTTGTAATACTTTATAACCTTTTACATTGACAACAAAAATTATTGAGTGAGTTGTGTTATTATGTACAAAATTAGCAGTTAGATTTATTTCTTTTATTTGGTATGGCCTAGTATATTTACCTTTAGAAGATAAAACTTCTTCATTATTACTAGTCCAAGAAATAATTAAATCTTTATAATTTGTAGGCAAAATAATGTCAGTTTCAATTTCACTTGCTAATTTATTAGTGATATAATTTTCAAATTCATTTAATATTGAATCATCTTGTACCCATTTAGCATATAAAACTATATTTTCTGAAGGCATTGTAGAAAAAATGTAAAGATTTAATAAATTTTCTTCAAGATACCATCCTTCAAAAACATATCCTACTTTAAGGGGATTTATTGGTCTAGAAACAGGACTTTTAAAATCCTGTATAATAGGATTAATTATACTACCTCCATTTACTTCAAAAGAAATTACATATTGATTAATTTTATACTCAGCAATTAAAACAATATCAGAATTAGGCATTTTATTTGGCAATTCCTTGCTCCATTTTATAAAAGTATAACCATTTTTCTTAACTAAAGGCAATGATATTAAATCTAAATTACAATTATATTCGATTTGTAATTCATCCAAAACTTGTAAATCATCATCTAATAAAATAATCTTATATATTTCAACTTCCCATTTAGCATATAAAGTTACGTCTACATAACTCATTATAGAAAACTCATATAGTTCAATAAATTCTTGTTGCAAATACCAACCTAAAAATTTATATCCTTCTTTAATTGGATCAGTTGGTTTGTTAACTTCTGTCCCAAATTCTTGATTAATATCAGTTACTTCACTTCCCCCATTTTCAATAAAGAAAATGTTGTATTTATTAACACTATAATTAGCAATTAATACAATATCTTCACTTGGCATATTTGCTGGAAGTTTTTGACTCCATCCAAGAAACTTGTGTCCATTCCTATTAACTAAAGGAGCTATTATATTGTTTAAATCTTGATTATATTCTGCTTTTATTTCTTTTAATATAGTACCGTCGTAGTCACTATATTTAATATTAAAGATTTTGTTCTCCCAAATGGCTGTTACATTTAAATCTTCTTTAACATTTGAAAAATCTAAATCCCATTTAATAAAATTAACTCCAGTTTTTTCTATTATTTTAGGAGCAGTTGCACTTTCATTATACTTAACAACTTCTTCTTTCAATAAAATTCCATTATCATAAAACTTAACATTATATTTTTCTTTTTCCCATTTTGCTGTTAAATTAATAGTAATTAAATCTTTATTAACTTTAAAATGCTCAACTATTAATTCACTAGTCATCTTTTCATCTTCTAAATACCACCCTATAAATTCGAAATTATCTTTTTCAGATATTGGTAGAATTATTGTCTCCTTTAAATCAATTTCATTAATATCATTAACAGAGCTTCCACCAGTAACATCAAAAGTAATAGAAACTGTTTTATTCTTACAACCGCTTAAAAACAATGATCCCAAGAAAAATAATATAAACACGCATATATTTTTAAATATTTTCATTCATCTTCTCCTATTTTTACTGTCTAAGTATTATACCAAAAAAGAGCTATTATTTCAATAGCTCCTTTTTGTATTAAATTAAGTATAAAAATATATACTATAAATTTTATAATACTTCTCT
>DUUA01000118.1 GCA_012841765.1 Acholeplasmataceae bacterium | reverse complement strand
TTTCATATTGGGTGGCTCCTTCCATCTTTGCAGCTTCATATAAATGCTTAGGAACAGCTTGAATTCCTGAAAGGAAAATCAATATTTGCACTCCCGAATAGGAAATAACATTATATATTGATCCTGTTGCATTAGACAAAAAGTTTACAAAAACAAGAGGAATATTTGCCATGACGAGAAAATCACTAAAGTTAAACATCGAAGCAAATAAATCTGCTGTTACATTCTCTGTTGCAGAGGCAAGAGGCGCGCCAGTACTCATAGCAATATCAACTGCTTGCGAGTTAAAAATAACTGGCATAAAGAAAATTGCTCTTACTAATGCTCTTCCTTTAAATTTCGAATTTAAAACAACAGCTATAATTAAACTAAAAATTAAAATCAATGGGACTTCAATAATAGTACTACCAAAGGAAGAAACTATAGTTTCTTTAAAAGTAGTATGTTGGTTTAATACATATTGGTAATTATCAAATCCAATTCCTTCTGTTGTAATCCCAATGAAATCTCCAGTAACTGGATTGTTTCCTAGTGATTGCACATAAGAAAAACTATAAACAACTGTTGTGATAAATGGAATTAAGAAAAAATATCCGAATCCAATTAGCAAAGGAATAATAAACACAATACCCCAAATTGCTTTTTTCTTATCATATTTTAAATTTTGAGTTAATTTTTTAGGTACATAAGCCAAAGTGTTTTTTACAGCAACTATAGCTTTAGAGGAATTGATTTTATAGAAAAAATCTTTAACAGCATTTAATGCTTTAGTAAAAATTGATTTTTTCTTTACTTCAGGAGTATCAATTGATTTATCTTTTGAACTCATTTTTAAATCCCTCCTTCTAACATCACATAATCATTAGCTTTAACTGCAAGCCCTGATAATACATCTTGATAAATGCTATCAGAATAATTTATTATTATTTTAACACCATTATCATAACTAACACGAACTACATTATCAACAATATATTCATGATTTATTAATCTACCACCATGAATTCCAGTTGCATTAATTCTATCATTCATTTCTAAAATCTTGTTTTTCCAGTTAATATAATAAGCAGTTGAATACTCTGTGTAATCTGTTTCTAATAAAATATTTGTGTCTTCATAAGATAATACAAAATTTAAATTTGAACCAGTTTCAATTGCTTTAAGTAAATACCATTCATAATCATCATGTTCACTCATATAATTAGCAGGTGGTGTTGAATAATCAACTAAACCACTAAATACTAATTGGTATAGTGGAACTGAATAATCAAAAATAGGATAGGTAGTTGATTTAAGCGGAACATTAACTATATTATCCGCATAGAAAACAGCATAATCAAATGGAGCTTTAAGCATTACTTTATCTAAACTATCATTAAATAATTGTAAAGTTCTTTTTTGCAGTAATTCTCCATCATAAGCAAAAGCCTTAGATTTTTTAGAATAATCACCAACTTTTTCATTTCCTAAATCAGATAAATAAATATTATTATTTAATTTTTGATAACCATTTAAATATTTTTCACTATATGATTCATAATAACTTGGTGATAAATAATAATAAGGAGTTTTTCTTTTATTCTGCATATGTGTTGGTATTACATATGGATAATGAACAGCTGGGGCATTGCTAACACTTCTTGTTGTGTACTTTTGATTCCCAAAAGCATAATCATAGCCTTTGTGTTTAATAACATTTACTTCTGGATATAAAGCAATTACATTTTCATTAAGATATCCCATAAATTCATTTAAAGATTTTTTCCCACCAAGAACTTTCGCAACTTTAACATTTTTTACGGCTTCATTTTCCATTTTATCATTTGTCCATGAGGTATAAGCAACATTAAACTCGGTTACACCATTTGCAGACAATTCTTCTAAAATAGTTTTAGCTTGCATAAATGTTGTTAAACTATAAGCTTTATCATAAACAATTCCAAGTTTTAAAGCTTTCTTTTCAAAAGCTCCAAGGAAATTAACATTTACTACATTATCTGTTGTTTCATCTTTAACAACAAAATTATATTTATTAATTAAATAATCACGATATAACTCAGCAACTTTCACATATGTGAAGTTTTCTGATGTCACATTTTTTGCTGAATCAATTTCTGGCTCAATAAAATTATAAACATACTTAAAATCATTTGTTGATTTATAATCTGTCCATTTTACAAATGTTGATTCATAATAACCAACACCTGCATAAACATTTTCTGATTCTCTTAGCTTTGCAATAAAATAAATATAATTAGAACTCTTTGTTGAAGCAGCTCGCTTAAAGTCAGAAACAATATTTGTTTGGCTTGCTCCTTTTTCAGCAATAGCCACAACACCAATATTAGATGTATGATCTAAATAACCATACATTCCCATCATAATATTTTCTACACTTGCTGGTCTTTCTCGTGGAACATAATTCATGTCAGCGCCATAAATAGGTTTTGCTTGATAAGCAACAACATTTTGTTCATCCATAATACTATTAAAACTAATTACGCCTCCACTACCATCAGGAATAACCATTTGCCCAACAGATGTAGAACTGTAATTAGAAGTAAAATATGGTAAAACATTAAGTCTTGCTAGTTTAGCATCATGCCCATATTTATCCCCACGTTCTATAGCAGGTCTTCCTTCAATAATTGAATCGTTCAAAATTGTAAATTCAACACCATTATCAGTTAACTGATAATTAATACCAATTCGAAAAACCCTATTTGCTGATGCAGCATCATTACCATATTTAGTATTTTGCTCATTTACAATATTTCTGTTTTCCTCAGCAGGATCTGAATTAATATAAGGAGTAGAAAATTGTGCTCTTACCGGGTTTCCAAGTTCATCATATAAGAAATTACCTTCCTCATCTCTAGCATGAACTCCTCCTCTAATAACAGGATCATCTCCCCGATAAATAATATTACTTTCATCATTTTTATTTGCTAAAGTAAGACCGTAACGATAATAATTTGTATCTGTAATATCATATAAATAATCATAAACAGCATTTTTTAAAATTGATGAGGTAAATGAAAAATTAGAAATATAATTTTTAGGACTTGCAGGAGTGTAATGAATACTATTATTATTTGATAATCCTGCTTCTAAATTATTTTCTAGTTCAAATGTATTTGAACTAAAAATAATATTATATTCTCGATTACTTAAAAACGGATTAGAAGTAAGAGGTGACTGACCAGCAACTGCCGTATTATAATCAACACCTAAAACTGCTTTAGGTTCACCAACCAATTTAGAATCAGTGATTTTACCATCAGTTAAATCTTTTTCTGTCCATACAGCATCAGCTAACTCCCAGTAACCATATGATTCACCAGTATCAGGTGATACTTTTTCGATTACGGTAGCAAGATTATGTTCTTCTAAATATGCAGCCCCTTCTTTACTTGTAGTAATTCCTCTTCCGTTATAAGTCATTTGATATCGACCAAATTCATCTATATTAGCTGTTGTGTCTCCTTCTTGAATTAACCAAAAGTTTCCACGAACTACATCTTCTATAGCTTCACGATCGATTTGTCTAGGAAAGAAACTATTAATATTAGTAAAGTTACCAACATCATATAATACTTGTAATCCATTTTCTATATCGTAATTAATACTATAATGTTTAGTATTTTTCTTTTGAATCAAATCATAATATTGAACACTATTAGCATAAGTGCCAAACCCGGTTGTTTGAACTTTCCCATCAGGTCCATAAGAATATGCCACAAAAGCATCTCCATTGATTAATTCATTAGTTTCATTATAATAATCAGATAAACGATAAATTACTTTATAATCATCATAAATCTTCTTTCCTTCTTTATCTAAAATAGGTTGTGAGTTTACATCAACTCTTAAAACTGCACTTTCATTTAAACCAATGGAAACATTAGTGCTATTTTCATTAAAGTACATTGTAAACTTATCATTTTGTGCAACAACTTTATTTGTTTCAAAAATACTAGATCTAAATGTAATTCCTGTTAATAGTTCACTTCTAACAATTGATTCAGCTTTTTTTGTTAAAGTTGTTTTTGCTTTTATAATAGCATTTTCTACAGCTTCAATTAAAATTGGATCTGCATCATCACCATCAATAGCAATTTGATTCATTTGTCTTTTAGTAAGTTCTGATAATTGAGATTTTACTAAATTCTCACTATATTTTATACTAATAACATTAGTATCACTAACAGAATTATATCCTTGCATAACTAAGTTGGTCTGGATAATTCCTTGAGCATCTTTTGCTTTTACACTAAGAAATTCAATTTCAAAATCTTTTTCTTCCGTTTCAAACTTAGTAAATTTAAAATCGTTATTATCAACTTCTTTAGCAATTACTAATTTAGCGAAATACATCTCTTCTTCTTTTAATTCTCTATCTTTTGCTTCGTTAGTACTACCTACACCAAGCCCAATATATATAGCTCTATCGCCATAAAAATTAGTATGCTCAGCTCTATATTTATTATCTTTTAGTTTAACAACTATATTATCAATATCTTCTTCTGTAAACGATGACCCAAAAGAAACTTTTCTATCGTATTTTTGTAAATACTCCATATCAACAATAAAAGCTTTTTCATCAAAAGGAATATTGTCTTTATTAAACGCTGAAGCGTTTAAACCACCTACAAAGAATACTAATAAAAAGATACTTATAGTAAGGGTTAACGCAGCTATTATTATGTATCTAAATTTAAATTTCATTAACTAACCTCACTTTCTAAAAGTATCTGAGAGCTATTTCTCGATAAATAGTATATATAAAACCATAAATTTTTTGGAATAAGTCAAAACCAAGTAAAGCTACAAAAAGAATCACTAAAGCGGCAACAAGAGTAGCTATTAACGTAATAATACATTTTAACACTCCAAATTCATGAATTGAAACCAAACCAACAAATATCATATATCCTGTAGCAAAGATCCCAACACTTAAAACTAAACTATAAAGCCCAATTTCTTCAACAGCAATCATATTACTTAAAAATAAAGCAATAAATTGTGTAATAATCATTGGGAAAAGTGAATAACCAATTAACATTAATATTTCTTTAATACTTCCTTTACCATCAAATAAAGTTGTAATACTCCAGTTGCCAAAAGCAATAACTAAAATTGGCACTAAAACATATGTTATTTGAGCGAATGTATTTAAATCACTAATATCATTTTGATTAACCATAAATCCTTCGTATTGGAAAGATAATATTTGTAATAAAATAAACAGCATTATAAATCCAATAGCAATACTAGGTTTAGCTCTTTTCTCGCGCTTAAATTCATCAAATCCTTTAAATGGATGAAATAAAATATAAATTGGAAATCTTATTCCTTCTTCAATAATAAAAGTAAAAAATCCTTTTATTTTGTCAAAAGCTTTTAGCAAATAACGAATCACTTTATTATCCATAATATTTTGTTTCATTATTTATCACCTGCCAATTTCAACATGAATTTCTTACGACGTTTTTCAAAAGCACCTTTGCCATATAATATAACAAGCGCAAAAGCTGTCATACTAACAACAATTGGAAAATTTTCTTTTATAACTTGATCCCGATAGCTTTTATAAGCTCTCGAGTAATAAGTTTGGTTAAAACCAACTTGGAAAAATGACATTGCATCTTCATATCTTCCTTCATTAAGTAAAGATTTTCCAATTCCCACATATGCAAGTTCATAGTTAGGGTTTTCTGAAACGACGTTTTTCCATTCTTCAGCAGCATCGGGTAACTGTCCATTATATTGATATTCAACAGCTCTATTAATAACTTTTGCAATATCGGTTGGTTTAAATCTAATTACTGCTTTTGAAAACTTATCAAGAACTAAAATATTTTCTCCTTGATATCTAATAGCAACCGGATTATTTAAATTTCCAAGTTCTGGACCAGATTCCGCAGATATATATAATAAATTCCCTTCATCATCATATGAAAACAATCTTCCGGATTTCTCATCAGTTACAGTGTAGATTCCATAATCATTAACAGCAACTCCAGTAAATCTTGAAGGCCCTCTTAATAATAGGTTTCTCCCAACATTAATAGTGACTACATCCCCAACTGGCAATGAATAACCATTTCTAGTTAAAGTATCATTTCCTGATGGATTAATTTTCTTAATCATTGAAGTATTATCTGTAATATTATTCGAATCTTGGGTTGCTCTAGAAACAGTATAAATAAAGTTTTTAGAATCAATAGCCATATTTTTAAACTCAGTATTCAAAATAGAGTCCATTTGTTTTAACTGAGTATCAGTAGCAAATCTTCTCCAAAAAGTTTCCCAAGCATTTAATTTCGCATAGTTAACGCCAATATAGCTCATGAATTTTCCATAATAACTCATTTGCATAATACCTTCATAAACACCTTCAGAAATAACAAATATTCTTCCAGTAGAATCTGTAACAAGTTTCATTGGTGCAAACGTCTTCCCTGAGAAAGTAATATCAGTAGGTTGGCTAACTACTTGTACTACGTGGTAATCTTTAGCATCAACTATTACTATTTGGTTATTACCTTTATCACTTAAATATATTAAATCTTGGTATTGCCCTTTTAAAATTGTTCCATCTGCAGCTCTTGCTGGCCTTTTTGCTCTATAAACACCACTTACAACATTTAATTCTAAATAAACTTTTTGAGCTTCTGTTCTAACAGGTTGAGGTGTCAAAATAGCCGAATTAAATTTTGTCCAGTTTACTTTAGCACTTAAACTCATAGTAGCTGCTTCAGCTCTAGTTTTAACTTGTAAATATTGTTCCTTAGTGAAATCTTCTGGTCTTACTTCAAATTTTGTAATAATACCTTTTTCACCAGGTCTAAGATTTAAATTTTCATCAAAAACATATAATAAGTTTGATGAAGAATCAACTATGTAAATAACATCTTTTTCATTTCCTTCATCATCTTTTTCAGTATAAATAAACATATCTTCCGGAGAAGTAAATTTACTAGCATTTACTTCGCTCCACCCATCACTAACAACTGTATAAATTCCATCATTCGATGTGGTTAAACCAAGAGATGAGTGAACTGGTTGTCCTTTATGTGAATAATTGTATCCCGTCACAGCACTTCCACTCACAATAGAAATCATCACTAACAAAACAAAAGAAGAAAGAGCAAATATTTTACGCATATTCATCTACTCCTTAATCCCTGAATGAGCCATAGTTTCAATCATATTACTTTGAGAAATAATAAACATTATGATTGGAACTGAGATCATTAATAAACCTACGGCAGCAAGTGTCCCTTGACGGGCAGGACCAGCTGTTGCTATTTGTGATAATGCATAACTAAGCATCTTAAAATCTTCTCGATAAATATACATTGCCCCATTTGCATTCCATAATGTTTGGAAAACTAAAATAATTAGTGTAATCCAAGCTGGTTTTACAAGCGGCATAACGATCTTCCAAAATATCTTAAAATCACCAGCACCATCTAGTTTTGCAGATTCAATATAAGATGTTGAAATCTGCCCCATAAACTGTTTCATTAAGAATAGACCTAAGGAAGAGGCAATCATTGGCAAAATCAAAGCCCAATAAGTATCAATCATCCCTAAGGAATTTAAAATAATGTAGTTTGGAATAGCAGTAACTGACGCTGGGAACATTAGTGAATAAACAACTAAACCAAAAATTAATGTTCCACCAGGTATTTTATATTTTGCTAGAGGGTATGCACACATTGAAGCAACAATAACATGACCAACAGTTCCAATAATAGTTATTAAAATTGTATTAAATAAATATCTTGAAAATGGAACAATTGATGTCGATAAGACAACACCCAAATCAGAAAAGTTTGCAAATGTTGGATTTCTAACAATAATGTTCGGTGGAAATTTAAACAATTCATCCAATGGTTTAAAAGCATTATTAATTGTTAATATTAATGGAAGTGCTGATAATATTCCAGCAAGAGCCAAGAATAAAAACAAGACAAGGTCTCCACCTATTGACCGGTTAATCCTTTTTCTTTTTTTAGATCTTCTTTGAACCTTTAAATTGCTTATTTCAGCAAAAGGGCGAGAATCTATTTTTGCAGATTTCTTTTCATTTTTTAAATCTTTTTTTGTCATTTTATCTGAAGAGTTTTCTGATTCAGAGTCTAACTTTTTAATATTATCTGCCATATTAAGAACCTACCCTTCCGATAATTTTTCGTATTAACTTATTTAAAATAATTGCAGTGATAAACAGTAGTGTCGCAATAGCGGATGCGTAACCCATCTCATACCTTGTCGTACCATAATCTTGTAAATGATTTACAATCGTATGACCAGCATAATTAACAGAAGGGAATCCAGCAAGAGCTGTTGTAATCGCTCCAACACCTAGAGAACCTGATATTTGTAAAACGGCACTAAATAATAATTGTGGTTTCATATTAGGTAATGTTATATACCAAAGTTCTTGCCACCTATTTTTAACACCATCAACTGCACCAGCTTCATATTGGCTCTTATCTACACCTTTTAATCCAGCAATTAATGTTAAGAAGTTAACCCCCAAACTCATCCAAAGTTGGACAACAATTACAATTGGTAAAATATATGATGCATTTTGAAGCCAGGTTATTGGTTCCCTTATGAATCCCGAATTGATTAAAAATGAATTCGCGTATCCATATATATCACTTGCAAAAATTAATGTCCAAATTGCTAAGGCACTACCAGAAATTGACGGTGCATAAAACACCAAGGTAATAAAAGCTCTTAATTTGTTTGGAAGTTCATTAATTAACCAAGCAAAAACAAAAGATAATAAATAACCAAGTGGCCCAGTAATTAATGCAATAATCAAAGTATTCTTTAATGCAGTAATAAATATTGGATCATCTAAGAATAAAGCTAAATAGTTTGCCCAACCAATAAACCTAGGCGCTTCTAAAAGGTTAAAATATGTAAAGCTTAATAGAAAACTCATTACAACAGGAATAATAGTAAATAAGAAAAACAAAACAAGATATGGAATCATCATCATATAAAGAGTTTTATTCAACCACATTTTTCTTCTAAATGGTTTTTTTCTACTCCATTTGTCCATCTTTTTTGTTTTTTCTGCCCACCATTCTTTTAATTCATGAATCTTAATACTAAACCAGTTTTTAGAACCTTTTTCTTTTACCCCATTACTTAAAACGGGAGTATTTTTATTTTCCATGTTTTCCATTTAAATCTCCCTTTCTAAGCAATCGGTAATCCGAATTCTTCACGTTTCTTTATAATTTCATTATTAATTTGTTCAACATATTCAAGTAAAACTTCCCGAGGATTTAAATCCTCATTAACAGTTTTACGGAATGCATTTTCAATATTTCTACCTGTATAGTAACCACCTGCAACTTGAGGTATTCCTACAGTATTTCTCCATTGACTAAGCAAAATAGATTTTTCTTCTTTTGTCCAAGCCATATTAGAAAAGGCTTCTATATTTGCTGTATTATGTCTTGCTGCTGCTCCTAGTATTGATTCAAGTTCAGTTCCATAACTAGCTTGAGTCTCAGCTGAAGTCCACCATTTTAAGAATTCCCAACTTTCATCAGGTTTCTTTGTTTGTTTCATAATTACTGCAGCACTACCACCAGCTGCACCTTTATTGTTATATTCTCCAGTTTCTTCATCATAGAATCCAGGAAGTGGAGCAAATGCCCATTTACCAGTAATCTCTGGTGCAAACACTGCAAGAGTATTAAATGTTTCATAATAAGCAATTCCTATTGGCGTTTCACCTGAACGGAATCTATTAATAAAACTTGCTGAAAGTGGAAACGAATAATCTGTATAATATTTAGCCCATTCTTCAAAAGAAATCATTGCTTCTTCTGAATCTAAAGCAGATTTAATATTGTTATCTGTATAAAAAGCCCCACCATTTTGAAATAACATTGAAGCAAAAACAGGGTTAACTACTGAAGTAGCTCCACTTACATTTAATGGTAAGAAAAATTGCAAATTCGAAATTTGTAATTCTGTAACTAAACTAGTAACCTCATCCCAAGTTTCTGGAACTACCCAACCATTATCTTCAAAAATATCAGTTCTGTAAAACATTACTAAAAATGATTGTGTATTAGGCATAGCATAAAAACCACCATTTAACTCGAAAGGAACAAAAGCACTATCAGCAAATCGCGAATTTTCTTCTCCATCCATTAAAACCTTATAACCATTTTCAGTTTTTTCATATATAAAATCATCAAACTGCGAAATATCGTAAATAGCATTTCTTAATGCATAATTTACAGGTAATCCACCGTCAACATTAATTGCAACATCAGGACCAGTTCCCGATAAAGTATTTGGTAAAAGCACTCCTGGTGCAACAACTTTTAAATTAATATCAATACCAGAAACATTTGTAAATGTACTATCTGCTAGTGACTTAAAGGCATTTGCTTGTTCACGACCTGAAGTTACGCTCGTTAAGAACCAAACATCTATCGTATTTTCTCCTGTACCTTCTGTAGTAACTCCTACAGATTGATAATCAAAAAAGAATGACTGTACAAATGAACTAATTGAAAACCAAGTATTAGCAAACCAATTTGCATTTGGACTTGGCAATTCGACATCTGGACTTGAAACAAAAACTGCTTCAACAACTAATGATTGTTCTTGAATATCTGTAATCCAAGTTCCAAGAGAAGATATATTTTGACTAAATGTATTTAATCTTTCTTGAATAGTTCTTGGTTTTTTCAAAAAGTCTTCTAATTGAATTGCCATTTTATCTAAAAGGGCAATTAAATCACTCTTCTCACCAGAAACTTCAGTTATTTTTGAAGATACTTCTCTTAATTTTTTTGCATTTTTTTCAAAACTTTCTAATAATCCGTCAATTCTTGCTTTATCACCATATAAATGATATTGCTGATACGGATCTGGATTAACAGTAGTAATAGCAATTATTTTCAAATACATTGCATTTAACTCATTTGTTACTTGTCTAACTGTTTCTACAGGTTCTCCATATGAACCAAGAGTTGATTCCAAAGTAACTTCATTAACACCTGCATCTAAATAAAATAGAAAAGGAGATTCGCTATCACCAATAGAAACTAATTTCCAATCAGTACTATAATTAAATCTAGCTTGATTTGCTTCCAAAAATGGAACAACTCCATTGACATATACTCTTCTTGTACTAAACAAACCTCGAGAAGAGTTTTGTTTAGCTTTAAAAGCTATTTCATAAAATCCAGCTTCTGGAGCATCAATTTCCCATGTAATCCAGTCTCCTGGAGTCGTCCATTTTGTTCCACCAATAGCATTAAGCTTTGTTCGAACAGGATCTGTTGGATTATTCTTTGGACTTGTTCTATCTGCAATAGCATATAAAGTAGGCGAAGATCTTTTACTTGCATCTTGTCCTTCTACTTCAATTAAATGTCCAGAAGTAATTTGTTCATCACTATATAAGTCAAGATATTCAGAATAATTCACTTTACTATCAACTTGCATTATTGCAAGTTCTGTAATTGTCATATTTTCTCTAACAGATTCTAGAGAAATTGTATTATTTCCTTCTGTAAAATAAAACATATAAGGTTCTGTAACATAACCTTTTTGATCTCTGAAATAAACTGAAGTTAAATCAAAAATTTCTTTTTGAGCTGGCTTCATATCATTACCATTTAAATCTTCAATAATTGGGCTTGCATTAGTCCAAACTCTAGTAAATTTTAAATTACTAGCTTTACCAAAAGGAAGTTCTCCATTAATATAAAGTGTTTTTTCAATATTAGCTCCGCCGCTTTTCTCCAAAACAACTAAATCTTCATTTCTTGTTTTTTCAGGATAATAAGTCATATGTATATTATAAAATCCAGTTTCAGGGACATTAACATTCCAAGTAACAGTACCATCATTTGATGTGTAATACCCAGGAACTTTATCTCCATTTGGCAATACTGCGCTACTGTTGTTTGCATTCATATACTTAAAGTCAAAAGCTTCATCACTAGCAACACCAGTTTGTAAATCAATTAGTATTGGATCAATTCTAGGTACTACTATTTCTGACGCAAGATCTGCAATATCAATTGCATCCAATCTTTCTTTATCAGTAATTCCTCTAACTTTACCCTTAATATAATTATTATACTCACCTACAGGAATTAATGATTCCGGAATAGCTGAATTAGAAAGTTTCATATCTGATGAGTAACTTGAAATAATTGAACCGAGTAATAAGCCAGAAATTAACAAAATAATAACCGACATAATTATTTTTTTCTTTAATTTAACTGGTTTCTTCTTAGTTTTTTTAGATCTGCCAAATTTAGAAGCTTTGTGGACAACAATCGGTTCTTCCTCCACCTCCGCAAATTCTAAATCTCTCTTTGCCTCAAGCTCTTCATTTGTTTTTTTATTTTTATTCTCCACTATCTTCACCTCTTTTATATTCGCTTAAAGTATATTCAGCAAATTTAAGGAAGCCTTCTATTAAAGCAATACTATCCTCTAATCCACCACTTTTATTTCTTGATAGCCATAATTTTTTCTGCCTATCGATAATCCTATTCTTTGAATTCATTACTTCTTCTAAATAGCTTATTCTTTCTTTAATGCTTAAATCTTCATTAAAAGCCATCATAACTTTTTGAATGTTTTTTATTAAATAAATACTTTGATAAAGTTCTTTCTTAATTAAATCACCATCATCACAATGTAAATCAGTAATTTGAATTTCTTCTACTTTATTGTTTAAAAATTGATGAAGTAAATTAAATTTATTAACACTTAAAATACTTCCTTTTGTTTTGTTTTTATAATATTCAATTGGATCTTCAGCCTTACTTGCATAATATCCCCACAAGAATCCATAAAAGGTATATGTAGCATTTGTAGTATAACTATTTTCATAACGATTATAACTTCCTAAATCAAACATTGTTTGAAACAATAAATTTTCTTTATCTTTAAAAACATATTTATTCATATAATCAGGTAATTTAGTAATCGTTCCTTCTTCAGTCGTCCAACTCATCATTGCTAAATAAGCGATTGGCGCATAACTAATAGGTAAAAATTGAAAATGACCAAAATCTCCCCAATCAGTAAGAATTACTCCAAATCCACCATATTTTTTTGTATATATACAAGCATTATTAATGCTTTCAATATATTCATTGCTTCTACCTGTAAAACTACACCAACTAGTTGTAGCAGGCGCAGCTAAAAACTTTATATTTAAATCACTTAATTTTTTTAAATTCTTAGAATAAGGATAAACAGAATCATATCCCCAATCAACAAATAACATATCCTTTGGCAATCTCTTAAGTGATTCTGGATGATGTATTAAAACATCCCCCCAAATCAAAGGTGTTTTATTGTATTTTTTTATCTCATCATAAGCTTTCAAAGTATAATCTATATAAACGTTTGCAATCCCTTTTTCTTCACAAATCTCTTTTGACTTACCTTTCCCTAACTCCATTGGTTCATCAAAATTCATATTGAAGTATTTAGAATTGCTATGTGGCAACATATCAGCATACATTTTGCTTATTAATTTTAGTGATCTTGGATCACCTGGATCAAGCGTTGCCGCTGGTCTGTTTCTTCCCCAAATATACGCTCCATCTGGGCATTCAGCTAAATCATTAAACTCTTCTTTTGCTAGCCAATCAGCCATATGACCAAAGCCATTTTGATTAGGAACTAAATCTATTGACCGCTGATTACAATATTCTTCTAACTCTTTATATTCTTCTAAAGTGAAATAACCATCTTCAACCAAATATTTACTAAATGATTTATATTCAAAAGAAAATCCTTCAACATATAATTCTAAATGGTTCATTTTTAAATCACTCATTAAATCAACAACTTTGTAAACAGTTTCTAATTTAGGAACTTTATTACGACTAATATCAAGTAATAAACCTCTTATTGATAAATCGGGGTAATCATTGATTTCAACAGTTTGTAATTTTTCTCCACTTTGCCTAAATATCTGCTTTAAAGTTGTTACAGCAAAAAAAGCACCAGCTTCTGATTTATATGAAATATGAATTTTATTACTATCAATATTTAACTGATATTCTTCTTCTTTCAATGAAGAATCATAAATAAAATTAATGTCTCCTGCTTCCTTTTTCTTATTTGCAGAAAGAAAAGTGTTTAATTTATTAAAAACGTTTTCTAAAAATTTATCAAAAGAAACAAAATACTTATCTTTAGTAATAAAATGTTCTTTTGTATAAACGATTGTTCTAACACTTGGATATAATTTATACATAATCAATCTCCCATCTTTTTAATGTCACTATGGTACATATATAGCACAAGTACGCATGCAAAAACAGCTAACTTTTATCTACTTATTATATAATAAAATGCTCTTTTTATCAAGGTATATATTTTAATAGCAAGAGCCTTTTAGGCAACAGTTACAAATTAAGTTGGTTTATTGTTTAATACAATAATTATATTTTAAGTAGTCAATATAAAAAAGCCGTAAGGCTTTTTATATTTCTTTTGCTTTGCTTGTCCAAAACAATTTTAAATTTTCTCTTGTTTCGTTTAAAACATCATCTTTGTCAACAAGATTGTGATAAGTAAAAAAGATTGTACCACTTACATTATTTAAGGTTTGATTAAACAATAACTGATTGCTTATTTCCATTGGATCATTCCAAGATTTTTCACCACTACCAACCCTATATAACCCTTGGCCAATGTATAGTTTTGTCCCTGTTTTTTCACAAACCCAATTCCACCATTTTGCTAAATCAGCATATTTTACAATTTCCTTTTTGCTTCCATCTTCTAAAACTCGATAATAATCAAAGTTAAAGTATATTTGAGGAACTACATAATCAATATACCCTTTTTCCATCCAATAATAAACATCAGCATATAAACCTTGGTAACAAGTAAAACAACTAAAATCATTATTTGAACCATGTTTCCAAGCTCTTTTATCTTCTTTATTTTCAAAATATTCACTATTTGTTCGATATACCCCAAAAGGGCTAATTCCAAACTCAACTTTTTTAGGCAAACTTGCTAATTTTTCATGAATAAGTTTTATTAACTTATTAACATTATCTCTTCTAAAATCATCTAAATGTTTTATTCCGGATTTTTTAAATTTCAACTCTTCTTCATTATCTTTAATCTCTTCATATGGATAGAAATAATCATCAATATGAACTGCTTTTACATCATAGTTTCTTGCAATTTCTAAAACTGAATCACTAACAAATTCTCTTACTTCACTAGAAGCAGGGTCTAATATTAGGCTTCCACCAATAGTTTCAATGACTAAATGTTTATTGATTCTTGCAAAGTTATTAACAGCTAATGTCTCAAGATATTCATCTTTAGTCATTTTTAATTCAGAAAGTTTTTTTAAAGCAACTCTATATGGGTTAATCCAAGCATGAACAGTTAATCCTTCTTTTTTTGCTTCTTCCACAAACCAACCAAAAACATCAAAACCTGGATTTTTACCTTGGTCTCCTGTAATAAAAGAACTCCAAGGATTTAAATCACTTTTATAAAATGCATCATTTGCAGGTCTTACTTGAAAAATAACAGTGTTTAAATTAAACTCAGTAATTTTTTTTATAACCCCTAATAAATATTCTTTATATGAATCGACATCTTCTAACTTAGGAATATCAATATTAGCAACTGTTGAAAACCAAACAGCTCTTAATTCTTCTTTTTTTTCAATATATTTTTCAGGTATCATTACCTTTTCATCACTTCTAAAATAAGTTATAAATCCTTCTTCTTTAAATTTTTTTATTGGTTTCATTTTTTAAAATCCTTTCTCATAATTGCAAATGATTGAACTGGTTTCATACCAGCGTACATATAAATATTTCTAGCAGGATTGTCACTTCCAGTAAATAAAGTCATAAATTTAGAACCTTTTATTTTATGTTGATAGCATAATTCACAAAACAGAGTTTTACCGAGACCTCTACCTTGTACTTTTGGATGTATTCCAATTCCAGCTAAATATCCTCTCCCAGAATCTTCCGTAAATATTGGTCCAGTAAAGCCTAATATTTCCCCATCTTTTTGAGCAATTAATAGTTGTGGTCCATCGCCTTTTTTTATATGATTAGAAACAGCATTTTTCCATCCTTCATTATTAAGCGCATTAAACAACTCCTCAAATCCAAAATGAATTTTTTCATTATAATAAGTAAGAGTATAACCCTCTTTTTCATTTTCAATTTTTTTATTTATTACATATTCAGGTAGTTCATAATCACTTAAATTCAGATGATAAGCGTCTTGTTGTCCATTAGTATTGTAACCATTAGCTAGTAAGAATAAATAAAAACTAGAATTGTAACTTATTGCTGGAGCACCTGGATGATTATGTTTGTCATAACCAGGAACATACCATTCAAGATTAGTAGGATTTAAGAAAAAGTTCCTCACAAATTTTTTACCTTCATTTTTTAAAAACTCTTCAAGTTTTTGTAAAATCAAAGATCCGTAACCTTTTCTTCGGTATTTTTCTCTAACTGCGATACAAGTAATATAACCAGGAGTAGTACTTGGATCTTTTTCACCATTTACAACATTCGCTTCCCCAAAACCAATCATAAAAGATTGTTCATCAAATAAACAAATTAATCCTTCTTTTTTAAAATGAGGGTTTTTTAAAAATTTATTTGTAAAACTAGAAACCGTCCAAGGCTTAAAGAATCCTAATGAAGCAATTTCATCATTCCACAAAGCAACGATTGTTTCAGTCATTGAATTTTCAAAAATTTTAAATTTCATCTTTATTTCCTTTCCCAAAATGACTTATAATATAATTCCCTAATTTTGCTCTTAAAGCTATAATTTTAATATTATTTCTAGTAGGATGAACACGATTAGTCAAAAGTGAAAACCCAACTTCATTAACTCTGTCAATGAAAATATTTGTTCCCGTAAAACCAGTATGCAAAATTGTTTGTTCGCTAACTAAATCACCAGCAGAACAAAAACTTCCCTTAATAATCCAGCCCAGTCCCCTTTGTTCACCAACTAGATTAACTCCTTGCAGTTCTTTCACTTGTGGAGTAAACATCAAATCAATTGTTGCTTTAGACAAAAATTGTATTTCTTTATATTTTCCATCATTTAAAACCATTTGAATAAAATGAGAAACATCTTCTACTGTCGAAAATAAGCCAGCGTGACCTGCAACTCCACCCAAGACGTAAGCTCTTTCATCATGAACTTCCCCTCTAGTAATTATATCATTTCTTATTTCTGTTGGTGCACAAATACCTTTATTTTTTGGATTAAAACTACTATTATTCATTTCTAATGGTTTAAAAATATTTAAATCTGCGAAATCACTTAAAGTCTTTTTGCTTACATTTTCAATAATTAAACCTAATAGGATAAAACCAATATCAGAATAAACAATTTTAGTGTTCTTTTCATACTTTATCTCTAATGAAAAGATTCTTTTAAGAACTTCTTCTTTAGTCGTTACATCATCTGACCACGGAATCCCCGCGGCAAATCCAGATGTATGAGTCATTAAATCGTAAATTGTAATATTATCATACTTAAATTCAGGGATGTATTTTTTTACACTGTCATAGATTCTTAATTTACCTGCTTCCATTAATAAAAAAATTGAAGTTGTAGTTACTAAAACCTTTGTACAAGAAGCCATATCGTAAATAGTGTCTAAATTATTTTTTTCTATTTTAGGAAAAATAGCTCTATCACCAAACGTGTTTAAATATATATTGTTACTTTCTACTAAACAATAATTTCCCCCAGGAAAAAAACCATTTTGAATTGCTTCAATAATTAAATCATTAAGGACTTTTAAGTTTTTATTCATTTTATTCCCCCTTAAAATATAATTTATGACCATATCTATTATAAAAATTATCCCAAGATATTTTCAAAATATCCTCTTCGCTGTATCCTCGTTTCTTCATTCCCTCAAGAATTAAATGAACTTTAGTCGCATCTGGAACTTCCAAAACGTTAGCATTTTCAAATTCCCCATCAAGATAATCCATAAAATCAAACCCAAAACAAACATTGTCAATTCCCATAATATTTACCACATAATCAAGATGATTCAAAAAATGTTCTAAGTCTCTTTCATTTGGTTTCTCAGAAACAAAAGTTTTTGCAAGAGTTAAACCAAATAACCCATTTGCTTCTTTTAATACTTTCATTTGATTTAATGTTAAATTTCTTCTGTGATCACATAACTCTTTTACTAATCCATGAGAATAAATAATGTTTTTATTTGTATAATCAAGAACATCATAAAAACTTTTTTGGTTTAAATGAGCCACATCAATAATCATATCTAATTCTTCCATAATCTTTAAAAGTTTATAACCTTCTGGTTTTACCCCTTTTTCTTTATCGCCAGCAACCCCAGTGGCATATTTATTTTCTTCATTCCAAGTTAACATCGCGTGACGAAATCCTAATTCATATAATATTCGAATATCTTCTGCTTCTTCTAAATTTCTCAAACCTTCTAAACCTAGCATTACTTGATAATTAGGAATTTTTTTCCAATCAATCATCTCTAGAGAAATCTTAACTGCTTCAATTAAATTAAATTCATCAGGCGAAAACATCGTCCATAAAGCACCCTTAATAACAGTATTCTCTATTTGTGGCAAATGCATCTTTTCAAAACGTTTTAAATTGTTTTTTTTATTTTGATAATATAAGTCATATAACATATCGCTATGGACATCAAAAACTTTCATAAATTACTCCTCTTAAAAAATATATGTTTTGGCTAAATCTTCATATGTTTCTCTTCTAATAGCCTCTTGAATTTTATCATTATTCACAAAAATTACTGCTGGTCTTAAAGAACCATTGTAATTTGAACTCATCGAATAACAATAAGCACCTGTTGAATAAGTAACAATTATATCTTTATCTTTTACTTTGCCTAAAATAATATTTCTAGCAATAATATCTCCAGATTCGCAATACTTACCAACAACATCATAAACATATTTTTCACCATTATTAACTCTATTTGCGATATCAATGGAATAACTAGCTCGGTATAATGCGGGTCTAATATTATCAGCCATCCCGCCATCAACAATACATAAATTCTTTTGATTATAAGTTTTTTTACTGCCACCACATGTATATAATGTAATTCCTGAATCACCTACAACACTTCTACCGGGTTCTATTAACAATTCATCAATAAATAATCCTCTAGTTTTCATTTTGTTTTCAACAATTTTAATAATATTTTTTAGAGTTCCTTCTAAATCTAAAGAAGTATCAGTCTCTAAATACTTAATACCAAAGCCACCGCCAATATCTAAAACACTAACATCATACCCATTATGTTTTTCAAACATTTCCATAAAGTCTAATAAAACCTCGACTTCTTTTTCAAAACTTGATGCAATATTTATTTGTGAACCAATATGGGCATGAAACCCTTTTAAAAATAAATATGGCGAATTTTTATAAACTTCAGCAATTTTTTCAAAAATATCATGGTCGTTAATTGATTCCCCAAATTTAGAATCCAGCAAAGAAGTCTGAATAAACTCATGAGTATGTGCTTCTATTCCTGGATTTACTCTAAATAAAGTATTACATTTAACTTTCTTTTTTTGAGTTAATTTGCTTAATCTTTTTAATTCTCGCAAACTATCAATAACAATATATTTAACATTTAAATCTAGGCATAAATTTAGTTCTTCAATGCTTTTATTATTACCACGAAAAATAACTCTATCCATTGGAAAATTAGCCTGTTGCAATAAAAGTAAATCACCAATGCTAACAGCATCCATTGATAAACCTTTATAATTTAATAATTTACAAAGGTATGGTGCCAGAAATGCTTTTGAAGCATAAACTATTGTTGTCTTAAAAGATTCACTTATAAATGAATCTTTAAAAATATCAATTTTATTATTAATACCTATTTCATCATATATATAGAGAGGCGTCTTATATCTTTCAGCAAGATCACTTAATTTATAATTCCCCATATATAATTCATTATTTATTTCTTTCATTGAGTAAGTTTTCATATTAGTTTTTCCTTAATCTTTCTAAAATTTTAAAAAATTCATCTTCAGTCTTAGCATTAACTAGTAATTGTCTATATTCTTTAGCTCCAGGTATCCCTTTTAAATAAAATCCTGAAATAGATCTCATTTCAAGTAAAGCGATATAATCACCTTTAAGATCTTTTAATAATTGATAATGTTTAATAATCATATTTATACGATCATCTTTTGTTGGTTCAAAAAATTCATTACTGCCTTCCAGGCACGAAACCAAGTTCTTAATAAACCAAGGATTGCCCAAACTTCCTCTGCCAATCATAATAGCATCACATTTTGTATATTCTAACATATAAAGAGCTTCTTTAATAGTTTTGATATCGCCATTACCAATAACCGGAATATTTACATTTTCTTTAACCATCTTTATAAAATCAAGATTAACATTTCCTCTATATAAATCACTTTGCGTTCTACCGTGAATAGCAATAGCACTTGCACCAGCTCTCTCAATAGCTTTTGCAACTTCAATAGCATTAATTTTTTGATGATTAATCCCTGCTCTAATTTTAACTGTTACGGGTTTTTTTACTGCTTTAACAACACTAGAAACCATTTCTTCAATTAAGTCTACATATTGTAAAAGATAACTACCAGAATGAGCTTTTAATACTTTTTTAACAGGACATCCCATATTTATATCTATAATATCACAATTAGTTTTTTCATCAATTAAAATAGCAGCTTTTACTAAATCAGCTACTTCACCACCAAATAACTGCAGTGACACAGGATGTTCACTATCAACTATTTCCGTTAAGTCCCAAGTGTTTTCACTTGAGTAAATTAGTCCTTTACAACTTATCATTTCTGTATATGTTAAAGCTGCTCCTGCTTCTTTCATAATCATTCGGTAAGCTTGATTAGTATATCCCGCAAGAGGAGCAATTATTACTTTGTTTTTCAGTTTAATATTACCAATTTTCATCTTTTCACCTATTTAAAAGGATCTCATCTTAAGTACCCATACCCACATATCTTAGATAACTTAAGGCTGCTTCAATCACGACCTGACCTGATTCATTTCAAGATATTGGATATAGGTAACTAAAACGAGATCCCTTATTATTATATCATTTCATTACTTAATTCTCAAGAATTTATTTCTTTTGATCTCGTAATTCTTTAAAAAATTTCTTCATTAATTCTGATACTTTTTGCTCCATAACTGGGCCAATGATTTCAACTTGATGATTAAATTTATAATCTAAATATACATTCCCAAGACTTCCTAAAACACCAAACTTTGGTTCTCTAGCTCCATAAATAACCTTTTTTATCCTAGTTTGAAGTATCAGACCAGCACACATTAAACATGGTTCTAAAGTTACATATAAAATAGCATCTTCTAATATCCTATTTTTTAATTTATTAGAAGCTTTAATAATTACATTAACTTCAGCATGGCCTAAAGGATTATTATTTTTTTCTCTTTTGTTATGAGCTTTTGCAATTATTTTACCATTAATAACTAAAATAGCACCAACAGGTACTTCATTCTTTTTATAAGCTAATTTAGCTTCTTCAAAAGCTAAACCCATATATTCTAAATCATTCATTTATTTTGGCACCTTATGACAATGTCTACATCTGGCTTCATATTGTTCACTAGCTCCAATTTTAATAGTTGGATCATTATATTTAGCCGGCAGTCCATCAATTAATCTTTGCGTTCTTGTAGCTGGCGCTCCACAGACTTGACATATCGCTTGTAATTTAGTCACATATTCTGCTCTAGCTAAAAAAATTGGCATAGGACCAAAAGGCTCTCCCCTAAAATTTGTATCAAGCCCTGCTACAATAACTCTTATCCCTTTATCAGCAAGTGTTTCACAGACTTCAATTATGTCATTATTAAAAAATTGTGCTTCATCAATAGCAACTGCATAAGGATTTTCTAATTCAACATCATCATATATTTCCTTTACAGAAGAAATACTATAGCTTTTTGTCCTCTTGTTATTATGAGAAACTACTTCAGTTTCACTATAGCGATTATCAATCGCTGGTTTAAAAACTAAAATCTTTTTGTTAGCATATTCAAGTCTTTTTATTCTCCTAAGTAGTTCTTCGGTTTTGCCTGCAAACATACAGCCAGAAATAACTTCTATCCAGCCTTCATGTGTTTGAAACTCCATATAAAACACTTCCTTTATTAGAATTATTACTCTAATATTATAACATATTCTAATAAATTACCCAAGACCATTTATAATAAATTACAACTAATAAAAGTTGACATCATTTCTGTATTATAGTATAATACATAAGTAATAAACTTACTATGGTTTAAAAATTAATCATGGCGGAAGGAGAAAAAAATGAAAAAAGATATTCATCCAAAGTACTTTAAAACAACAGTTACTTGTACTACTTGTGGAAATACATTCGAAACTGGTTCAGTCTTAGAAGAAATCAGAGTTGACTCATGTTCAAAATGTCATCCATTCTATACTGGAGAACAAAAGTTCACTCAAGCTGCTGGCAGAGTTGAGAAGTTTAGAAAACGTTTAGAAAAAAAAGAAAAATAGACCGTTAATGGTCTATTTTTTTATTTAGATAATAAATACATGTATTTAAAAAGGCAGATTAATCTGCCTTATTTTATTAAAAACTAACTTTAGGGGCTTCTCTTTGAGCAACCTCAACAACTTCAAAAAATTCTGCCTTATCAAAATTAAACCATTTCGCAACTATATTTGAAGGGAACAATTCAACTTTATTATTATATTTAAGTACAGAATCATTATAAAACTGACGAGTGTATGCAATCTTATCTTCTGTATCACTTAACTCAGACATCATCTTCTTAAAATTTTCATTTGCTTGTAGTTCAGGATAACGTTCTTGCACCATTAATAATCTACTCAATGCTCCAGACAAACCTTGTTCAGCATTAGCTGCTGCTTGAGGAGTACTTGCTTGTGCATATAACCCTCTTGCTTTAGCAAATTCTCCAAAAATCTCAGATTCATGCTTAGCATATCCTTTTACTGTTTCTAAAAGATTAGGAATTAAATCAAAACGTCTTTTTAAATGAACATCAATTTGACTCCAACCATTTCTTACCCTATTTCGCTGATTAACTAAACTGTTATATTGAGAAATAAGAAACGAAATGAATAAAATAATTACTAATGCCACAACTGCAATTGCAATCCATCCACCAATACCAAGTAAAAATAACATAATTTTCTCCTTTTTTTATTTATCTGCTTCGGCCGCCGCCGCCGCCGCCACCGAATGAACTTCCTCCACTAAAGCCACCACCACTTCCAAAACCACCAGATTTTGACTGATTATGCCTAACTACGGTTCTCTGCACTGTAGTCCTTGCTGTAGTCATCGTTCTACTCATATTATACATCATAAATCCCAAATGATATCTTGGATAAGATAAAGCTAGATAAGTAGAATTTTTTTCATCCATTAAATCAGGTAATTTAACTTCTAATTGTTTCATCACTAAATCTGCAATTTTAAAAGAAGTTGCATAAACTAAAAATCTTTCCCAAATGATTATCCCAGGCATTGGATAATCTTTAAAAGTACCAAAATCAACTAAGAAGTTTTTAAATGCTTGCCATTTAACAAATTCTTCATTTCCATTAACACTTCGTTTTTTTATTGTAGTAACATATATTAAATATACAGCAGTAATAATAAATAACATAAATGTTGATATTGAACTATCTATATTATAATTCATACTTACTAAGTTAACAAGGATTAAACTTATGATTGGAATTAAAACAAAAGCATAAAGTTTACCTTTATTTTTAGCTTTAGTTTCAAAAAAGTCTTTATCGCTGCAACTTTGTTTAACTAAAGTTTTAAACATCCGAGCATCATTATTAAACACTTCCGCTTTTGCATAACTACTACCATATTCTTCAATTGTTTTATTTGTAACACTTGTGCCATCACCGATTTTTGATATAAACCAGTTAATAAGATGTGCTTCATGTGGCAATAAATCAGTCAATTTTTTATCTTTATCCAAAGTTATTTTAAAACTAGCTTCTTTATCAGTCATAAACTCATCGATTAAAATAATCTTTAAATATTTTCTTCTAATTAAATCAAGAAGTGTTGCAGTAACATCTTCATCACTTGTCTTTTCAAAATAATATAAATAACTCATTTGAGCAGGACTTAAATCCGAAGGTGGATCATGTAAATATTTTTCTTTAAATAATGGATCATATTCTTTATCATGTTTTTTATACACATAAAAAATAACAAAGCCCATCAAGATTACAACCAAAATACTACTATATAAAATTACATTAGCGATTATTATTTTTCTATTAGTTTCATCAGCTAAATTTTTTTCATATTCAATAATAATATTTTTATTTATTTTAGTTGGTTCAAAAATTTGATTATAACTTGAAATATTAGTAAATAAAGAATTATCTGCTAGTAACCTAATTTCAATATTTTCAGAACCGCTAACTAAAATATCTTCCATTTCGATATTTACAGCATCATTACTTTCTATCGTAATAAAACCCTTTGATAAACCATGTCCCCAAGTAAGCAAATGCGTTTTTTCTAAATCATTACTTGGAAGATTAATGTTGATAGTTGCTTTTTTAATTTTAGCTTCAGCATAATCTATAAAACGCCAATTTAATTCTGAAACATCACTATATTGAGTAACAGCCCCAATAATAATATATCTGTATTCAAATATAAATCTTCCTTGTAGTCCACCCTTGTTAGTCATATCAACAAATAAAACTTCTTCATTCGGTTTATAGGGATCTTTAAGTGGTTCTCCTCTTTCATCTACATCATTATTAAATGAATAGCCAACTCTTCCAGTTACATCATTATTATCTTCATCAAAAACCTTGACTGAATAACCTTCCACCTTATTAAAACGGGCAACATTATCTGGTTCTTGATATAAAGGATTGCCTGAATTATACTTACCATATTTAATATCACGAAAACGAACATTATAATCACCAGAATACTTAATATCCCAAGTTTCTATTACTTCCATATCTCCATTTTCAGTTAAAGTTACATCAGCATTAAACTCATAGATTTTTATATCATTACCAAATAAAAAAGAAAATATAAAAACAAGAATAATAAAAACTAACAAAACTGCAAAAAATACCAATATTATTATATTCATTATTTTTAATAATCTTTTTACATTTTGCATTTACATTCCCCCTTTAATAATCCCAAATTTTTCCTTCAGGTTCCTTTTTAAAAGTTAAAACTTCTTTTAAAGTTGGGTGAATTAAAGTAAGTTCATAACTCCACAAACCAATTTCATTATAATAATTAGTCCCTCTATAATCATATTTAAAATCATTTAATAAAGGTAACCCTCTACTAGAAAATTGTATTCTAATTTGATTATATTTACCTGTTATTAACTCTACTTCAACAACCGTATAAATAATATCATCTAAATAAAAATTCTTCACTACGCTATAATTTAATACAGCCTCCACGCCAGAATCAGATATAACCGCTTTTCTATTTTCTTTAATAATCTTATCAGTAAAGGTTCCAGTTCCCTGAAGATATCCTTTGATAATAGCCAAGTATTTTTTACCCATTTCTTTTTTTCTAATTGAGTCAGAAAGTCTTGCAGCACCTTTACTAGTCTTACCAAAGACCATAACGCCACCAACTCTTCTATCTAACCTTTGTACAAGGCCTAAAAATACATCTCCTGGTTTATTATACTTTTCTTTTAAATATGCTTTCACAATTGAAAGCATATCTAAATCACCAGTTGAATCTTCTTGGCTTAATATATCTCTATATTTTGTAACTACAATAATATGATTGTCTTCATACAAAACATCAAGGTTATTTGTGTAATCCTTCAGATTCATTTTTTGGTCAACCCTTCTGATTTTTATTTTTTAATTTTTTTATATAATTTTTTAGAACCAAAATAACTTTCTATAAACTGTCTTAATTCCTGACGTTTATCATAATCAACTAATTCTTTGACAACAATTATTGCTCCATGTTCAGAAATATAAAAATACCAATAATTTTTAAGTTCATAAACAAATAAAATATCTTCCCATTTGTAATTAATCAAATAATCATCTTGTGTATAGTATTCTATTCCTTTATCAAGAATCTTTAAACTATATTTTTTATCAATAAAATTTTGATTTTTTAATGTTTTTTTAATAATATGATTGACTTGAATTGGTCTAACTCCAAAAATCACAAATGCTGAAACAAATATTAAAGATACAACAACTATATTTTGATTTGTTAAAAACAAAACAACGCTAAGAATAATACATATTATTGAAAAACTATAGTAAAAATACTTAGATTTATTTTTAGTAAATAAATGAAATTTAAAGAAATCTTTAGCCCTATTTTCTGTAAAAGATGCTTGATAATTTATCTTCATCTTTTTTTATTTTCCTTCTTCTGGATCTTCCTCTTTTACAATTACTTCAATATCATCTTCATCATCAAATTTTAAATCATCAGATTTAATTTTAAATTCTTCATCAGAAACAGCAGTTTCAATTGCATCATCTTTATGAACATAAGTAACTGGAATTTTAGAAATTGGCTTTTCAACATCTACAAATTTAATAGCTTTTTTTCTTTGACCTGAAGTTACTAAATCTTCAGATTCTTTTACTTTTCTATCAATAATTGATTTAAGAATTTCTAAAGATCCTAATTCAAATAAATCTTGACTTTTATCAATAATAATAGGTATTCTATTTCTATTTGTGAAAATATAGAAAAATTCATTGATTTCATGAATTGATTCTACTTCTTGCCATTTATAACTAACTGAATGAATAAGGTCATCAGGTCTTTTTAAAACGATTAATTCGTCACTCAAAGCAACATCTTGATTACCAACTTTATGTTTTGCAAAATATTTGTATAATTCTTGATCGATTCTTTTTTCCATTGTAAAAATTTGCACGCCAGTCATAATTGCAAGAGCAATAAAAATAACTCCAAAAATCCATTGGCCTTCAATAAATGTAAAAATACCCAATCCTAAAGCAACTGCAGAAAATATTATATTTGTAATATAAGCTTTTCTTTTAAAGTTAGTAATATATAAATTTGCATATTTTAAAGTTTTAAAATCAAATTTAACATTTACTTTCACTGTTGGTTCAAAGTTGACTAATAAGTCATCCATGATAACTTCTGGCTCTACTTCTGGGTAAGCCGTTTCTTCAAATTTTTCTTCTTTTAATTCTTCTTCTTGAAGTTTTTCTTCTTTTTTAATTCCATAATCTTTTTCAGACATATTTTTTACCTCCACTACGATATATATTATATTATACCACGAAATCATTAAAATAAAAATAATTATTTGCTTTATGGTATGTTTATATTATAATATACATATAGAGTATAAATCAAATTAAAAGAAAGGGTGATTTAATTGAAAATTTATATCAGCGCTGATATTGAAGGAGTGAACAATATCGCAAATTGGAAAGAAACAGTACCTGGAG